>JASHQD010000098.1 GCA_030037755.1 Terriglobia bacterium | reverse complement strand
GTGTCGACTTCGGAATTCAACGACGTCAAGGCCCGGGAGCGGACCGTCCTTCTCGCTCAGAACCGGCAGAAGCCGGGCGGTCCGACGCTCGAGAAGAGGAAGAACGGCGACAAGACCGGCCAGCAGCCGCCGGCAACCGATCAGGGCGGCGACACGCCGCCGGTGCTGCAGCGCCGGGACGGTCAGCAGCAATAGATCGGCTTTTCGATTGGGCTGCGGGGGATTCGAGTCTGCCGGTTCAGCCGCGAGGCGGGGCGGTGAATACCACTCCAAGCTTGCGCAGGGCGTCCTGGTAGTACTTGCGGTGAAGGATTTCCCATTCCCCGCTTCCTTCGGGAATAGTCCTCTTCTGTGAAGCGATCTGGTTGCGAACGCCGTCTTCGACCTTTTCCTCCTCCCGCATCAGGTCATTAACGATCTTCACGATCTCCTGCCGGATGGTGTTCGGCTCCTCGAAGATCTCGATCTCGTCCAGCGCCATGATCGCCGAGATGGCTTCGTGGGAAAGCTTGATGATCTTTTCGTGCGAGAGTTTCATACGGGCTGCGGGATCGTCCGCGTCAGAGCACGAGCTTGCGGTCGCGGACCAACTGGCGCTTCACCTTCTTGAACATCTCCTCGTATGAAGCGCCGGCGTCTTTCATCTCGGATTCTATCTGCTGGAGCTTGACGCGAACCTCGTCGTTGATGCGATCCTCGACGGAAAGCTCCTGGGACAGCACCTGGGTCATCACTTCCTTGACGTAATCGGGCTGGTCGTACTGGATCAAGCCTGCCGCTGAGAGACGCTTCAGTATCTGCTGGGCCATATAGGCCACATATTCGCGCGGAAATTGCATGGCAGTTGTGAGCGGTCAGCTTGACGCTCGATAGAGTCCAGTCTATACTGGCTTACGTTCGAGGGTCAAGGCGCCGCCCGCGACGGAATTCCCGGACTCGGGCGAGCATCCGAGCGCGAAAACGTCGAGCGCGGAACGGACGGGCGGTTAGCTCAGCTGGTTAGAGCGTCTGCCTTACAAGCAGAAGGTCATCCGTTCGAGCCGGATACCGCCCACCAAATCCAGCTCGCGGTTAGCCGGCGACCAGTCACCGGCGACTGTTGGTGACTAGCCTTCGACCAACCCTTTAGGGGACGTAGTTCAGCTGGTTAGAACGCTGCCCTGTCACGGCAGAGGCCGCGGGTTCGAGTCCCGTCGTCCCCGCCAGCTCATCCAGTTCATTTGGCCGCGGAACCACCCGCGGCGCGGCGTCTCAGTAACCTGTCGGCTCGTTCACCGGGATGTCCGTCGATTCACCCAACTGCGTGATCGTCTCCTGGCCGTTGCTCGATTGGAGGATGTACCACGTCGCGTTCGATGGACGCCAGATGGCGATGTCGGTCTTCTCGTCACCGTCGTAGTCCTTAGCGACGGGAATATCGCCGCTCTGTCCGAACGGCGTTTCGACGATCTTTCCCGTGCTCGACTGAATCGTGTACCATGTCGCGTTCGAGGGCCGGAAGACCGTATAGTCGGCCTTGGTGTCGCCGTCGTAATCGCCCGGCACCGGGATATCGCCGGTAACGCCCCATTGCTGGGTCACACTTTTACCGCTGCTGCTGTAGATCACGTACCAAGTGCCCGTTGAGGGTCGCCAGATCGCGTAGTCCGTCTTACCGTCGCCGTCATAGTCGGCAGGAACAGGAATATCGCCCGCCACGCCCCATTGCTGCGTTACGTTCGCGCCCGTGCTGCTGTAAATCACGTACCAGGTCTGATTGGACGGACGCCAGACCGCGTAATCGGTCTTGCCGTCGCCGTCATAGTCGCCCGGGACCGGAATGTCGCCGTTCAATCCCAACTGCTGGGTGACGTTCTTTCCGCTGCTGCTGTAGGTCACGTACCAAGTCTGGTTCGAGGGTTGCCACACGGAGTAATCGGTCTTGCCATCGCCATCGTAGTCGCCCGGCGTAACGACATCGCCGTTGGCGCCTTGCACCTGCGAGGTTAGTTTTCCAGTACTGCTCTCGATCACCCACCAGGTCGCTGTGGAGGGCCGCCACACCGCGAGGTCGGTCTTGCGATCGCCGTCGAAGTTGGCGATGTGCTTGTCGCGGCGGATCATCGAGGACAGGTGAGTGGCCGGAACATCTCCGGTCTCGCCCCATTGCGTGGTGAACCCACCGCCGCTCGAATACGACACATACCATGTCGCATTCGAAGGCCGCCAGACCGCATAATCGTTCTTGCCGTCGCCGTTGTAATCCCCGACCACCGGAATGTCGCCGGTCTCGCCCTGCTGCTGTTGGACTATTTTGCCCGTGCTGCTCAAGATGATCCACCATGTGGCAGTCGAAGGCCGCCAGACGGCGTAATCGGTCTTGCCATCGCCGTCGTAATCCCCTGCGACGGGCATATCGCCCGGCAATCCCCATGGTGTCTCGACGATCTTCCCCGTGCTGCTCAGGATGACATACCAGGTGTAGTTCGACGGCCGCCAGACAGCGTAATCGGCTTTGCCGTCGCCATCGTAATCGCCTGTCACAGGAATGTCGCCCGGCAATCCCCAGGATTGCTTGATCTCAGGGCCGCCATCGGAGGGCAGGATATACCAAGTGCCGGTCTGCGGACGCCAGACGGCCATGTCGGTCTCCCCATCGCCGTCGTAGTCGGCAGGCACTGGCACGTCACCGGACTCACCCCACTGCTGAATAATATAGTTGCCTCCAGCCGACGGGATGATGTACCAGGTTGCAGTCGAGGGGCGCCAGACGGCGTAATCGTCTTTGCCATCGCCGTCGTAATCGCCGGTCGCCGGCACATCGCCGGAGATTCCCCATGACTGCTGCAGGTAGCCGCCGCCACTGTTCGAGAGCACATACCACGTGCCGTTCGACGGACGCCACACGGCCGGCTCGCCCTTGCCATCGCCGAAGAAATCTACGGTGTTGGTGGCGCTTGTAGCCCAACTCGATGTGCCGGTGCCCGTCAGCGTGGCGGTCTGAGGACTGCCGCTGCCGTTGTCCGTCACGCTCAAGGTTCCGCTGGCCGCGCCTATTGCCGTGGGAGCGAACGTGACATTGATCGTGCAAGTGCCCGGGGCTGGAAGGCTCGTTCCGCAGTTATTCGTCTGAGAGAATGGGCCGCTGGTGGCAATGTTCGAGATCGTCAGGCTGACATTGCCCGTATTGGTGAGCGTCACGGCTTGCGCCGGGCTCGATGTATTTTCTATTTGCGGGCCAAAGCTTACCTTCGCCGGCGAGAGCGATGCGGCCATCACGACCCCGAAACCACTCACGGCGACGCTCTGGGTGGCGCTCGGCGCACTGTCTGTGATCGTAACCGTACCGTTTTGCTCGCCCCCAGCGGTGGGCGTGAAGGTGATGCTGATGGTGCACGACGCCGCTACCGCGAGAGTTGCGGGGCACGTGTTCGTCTCGGCGAACTCCCCGGACGCGACAACGCTCGAGATCGTCAGAGGCGAACTGCCAGGATTCGTTACGGTCACGGTTAGCGGAGCGCTGGTGGTATCCACGTTCTGATTGCCGAAGTTCAGGCTTGTGGGAGAAATGGCGATCACGGCGCGGTTTAGATAGACCGATACCGAGCTGGGTGAATTATTCGCAATGGCCATGTCGCATGCGAAGCCTGTGGTGCACGTTGAGGATTCTCCGCCGTCGTTGCCGAAGTCCGCCCCGACGACCCAGGCGGGATTGCCCCCGGTCTGGAATTGCATGCCGCTCTGGAATGTGCCATCGCCATTGCCGAGCAGGACGGAGACCGACCCTCCGGTGCCGTCGCAGGACGAATTCGGGCAGTTGGTTACGATCAGGTCGGGCTTGCCATCGCTGTTCACGTCGAACACGCTTACGGCCGACGCGTATCCCACCGCGTAATTCACCGCGGTCTGGAAGGTGCCGTCGCCATTTCCGAGCAATACGGAAACATTGCTGGACCCGACGTTCGACACCGCCAGATCGAGGTTGCCGTCCCCGTTAAAATCAGCGCTGGCGACCGCCGAAGGCTGGGTTCCGGCGCTGAAGCTCTGCGCCGTCCCGAATGTCCCGTCGCCGCTCCCCAGCGCCACAGACACGTTATTGCTGCCGAAGTTGGCAGTCGCGAAGTCGAGGTTGCCGTCGTTGTTGAAATCTTCCAGGATTACGGTCAGCGGATTACTGCCGGTCGTATAGGCGGTGAAGGTCGAATAAACCCCGGTGCCGTTGCCGAGCATCGCGGCGACGTTTCCCGGACTCGCGGAGTAGTCTCCGACAGCGAGGTCCAGGAAACCATTGCCTAGATTTGCGATCGCGACCGAAGCCGCGCCGCTCCCCGTGCCCGTCGTGTAGTCCTGGTGCGGCTGAAAGGTGGCGTTCCCGTTACCGAGCAGGACGGAAACACCCCCGAGGAAATTGTCGGCGGTCACGACGTCGAGATTGCCGTCGTTGTTCACATCGCCTACAGCGGCCATATTGGGCCCGCCGCCGGTAGCGAACGTCTTCTGAATCTGGAACGTTCCGTTTCCATTGCCGAGCAGCAGGGAGATGTTATTCGAGACGATATTCGCGGTAACGAGATCCAGGTCCGAATCGCCGTTGAAGTCGCCGATCGCGACTGAAGACGGTCCGGTGCCCGTACTGTAGGTTGCATATGAATTGAAGGTCCCATCGCCGTCCCCGAGCAGGACCGAGAGCGAGCTTGAATCGAAGTTGGTCACCACCAGGTCTGGTTTTCCGTCGCCATTCACATCGGCCGATACCAGAGTTTCCGGTGCGGTTCCCGTCCCATAGTCGACATACGTGCCGAATGTGCCGTCTCCGTTGCCGAGCAGGATCGAAGCGGTATTGCCGCCATTGTCCGACGTTTCCAAGTCGGGTTTGCCGTCGCCATTGACGTCCACCGCGACCACTCCGGACGGATTCTTGCCCGTGGCCGGCGAGCTGCTGTTGCTGAATGTCCCGTCGCCGTTGCCGAGCAGAACCGTCACGGTGTTGGAGGTTGCGTTGGCGACCGCCAGGTCGAGTTTACCGTCCAGGTTGAAGTCAGCGACCGCGATGAAAAGAGGATCGGTGCCCGTATCGATGGGCGTGCCGCTGCTGAAAGTCCCGTTGCCGTTGCCAAGGTCTACGGTGACAGTGTTCAGGGAGCCGCTGGTTACGGCGAGGTCGAGCTTGCCGTCATTGTTGAAGTCGGCGGTAACAATGCAAGTGGATTTCGTTGCGGAAATCGTCGAGATCAACGTGAAAGTTCCGTTGCCATTGCCGAGGAAGACGGAGTCCGTAGCCGCATTGTAGCTCGCGACCGCGAAGTCCAGGTTTCCATCGTTGTTGAAATCGCCGACGGCCAGGCTTTCAGGGAGCAGCCCGACGGTAACCGGCGTACCGGCAGTGAAGGTACCGTTTCCGTTGCCCAGCAGGACGGAAACGGTGTTATCTTCTGAATTTGCAACAAGCAGGTCCAGGTTACCGTCGTTATTGAAATCGCCCGTTGCGACCGCGTAAGGCGCAGTCCCCACCGCGATATCGTTCTTGGCGCCGAGGGTGCCGCTCACCTGTCCGAGCAGAATGGAGACAGTGTTCGCGTCTTTGTCAGCGACGGCGAAGTCGGGAATCCCGTCGCCGTTGAAATCGCCCGTGGCAACGCCTTGCGGCGCGGTGCCGGTCGCGAAGTCGGCTCGGTTAAAAATGTAAGTCTGTGCTTGAGCCTGAAATGGCAGGAATACCAGTGTGAGCAGGAAAGCTAGTGCGGTATGAAAGCAGATTTTTCCTGTTGGAAGCCGGTGCTCGATGTTCATTATCCCCCCGGGTTACGGTCTTTCTCGCGACAAATCCGAATGGCCGCGACGCGCTCCCTCTCACTTTATTAAATACATTGAATAGAGTATTCCGTCAATTAACATTCGCTATAATAGCACCTGCGAAATCACTCGTAGATAGTTTTTGTACCCCTGTCGCGCCTTCCATCTTCATCAGCCTCTCCAGGTCGTAGGTCACACGCTTTTGCCCGATAGTCGCAGCCAGCGCCTTCTCGATCCGCCCGCTGACCTCGGGCCAGCCCATGAACTCAAACATCAGGGCGCCGGAGCGGATCACGGCCGATGGATTGATGACGTCCTTGTCCGCGTACTTGGGCGCGGTGCCGTGCGTGGCTTCAAAGACACCGTAACCGTCGCCGATATTCGCGCCAGGCGCGAGTCCGAGACCTCCGATCTGCGCCGCGCAGGCGTCAGACAGATAATCCCCGTTCAGGTTCGGCGTGCACAGCACCTGATACTCACCGGCGCGCGTGAGGATCTGCTGGAAGACCGAATCGGCGATGCGGTCGTTGATCAGGATTTTCTGCTTCCACTGGCCGTTGCCGTGGCTGGCGCCGATGGAATCGAGGCATGTCTGAACCTCGTCCGCAACCTGCTGCTTGAAATCCGGCGGCGCCATCTCGATTCCTGGCTCCAGTTCGGCCGCGAGTTCTTCGATCGTAGCCTGCGGATTCTTGTCCTTGCCGCCCAGAATCCAGCTTTCGCGTTCGGTTACGATGCCTTCGCGGAATTCATCGCGCGCAAGCTGGTAACCCCAATCGCGGAACGACCCTTCGGTGAACTTCATGATGTTGCCCTTGTGCACCAGGGTCACGGTCTTGAGGCCGTGGTCGAACGCGTAGCGGATGCCGCGCCGCACCAGCTGCTCGGTGCCGGTGACCGAGATGGGCTTGATGCCGACCCCGGAATCCGCGCGGATCTGCTTCTTGACGCCGTCGGCCTTGAGCTGGCCGTTGATGAACTCAATGACGCGCCGCGCGCCGTCCGTGCCTTCGCGCCACTCGATTCCGGCATAGACGTCCTCGGTGTTCTCGCGGAAGATCACCACGTTCATCTGCTCGGGATTACGCACGGGCGACGGCACGCCCGCGATGTATTTGACCGGCCGCCAGCAGGCGTAGAGATTCAGCAACTGGCGCAGTCCCACGTTCAGGCTGCGGATGCCCCCGCCCACGGGCGTGGTCAACGGGCCTTTGATCGCGATGCGGAACGCCTTGATGGCGTCGAGCGTCCCCTGAGGCAGCCATTCGCCGAATTTCCGGAAGGCCTTCTCGCCCGCGAATACTTCGTACCAGACGATCCGCCGGTTTCCGCCGAAGCTCCTTTCGACCGCAGCGTCGAAAACGCGCTGCGACGCCTTCCAGATGTCGCGGCCGGTGCCGTCGCCCTCGATGTAAGGGATGATGGGCTGATCCGGCACCCGGAATACGCCGTCCGCAAAGGTAATGGCCGAGCCCTCCGCGGGCACGGGAACACCGTTGAAAACCTGACTCATGTTGTACGCTCCCAGTAATTGACCCGATATTCTATCAGATGGACCACGGCCACATGGGCCACAGGGTAACGGACGAACCGCTTCTGATCGGCAAAACCGGCGGTCGCGTGATAAGATATCGGCCGCTCCGCAGAGTCCCGATCTCGAGGTGACCCGTGATCAATGCAGCCCACGTTGTGATCTATACTGCAGATGCTGATGCCGATCGCGCTTTCTTTCGCGACGTGCTCGGATACCCGTCGATCGATGCGGGCGGCGGGTGGTTGATCTTCGCCCTGCCGCCGGCAGAGCTTGGCATTCATCCCACCGGACCCGAAAAAGGCGATATCCCCGACACGACGATTCTGAAAGGGCATCATCAGCTTTACCTCATGTGCGACGACGTCGAAGCCACCGTCAAGGAACTCGAAGGCAAAGGCGTGAAGTTCATCGAGCCCGTCAAAGACGTGGGCTGGGGTTTGCTCACCGCCTTCCAGCTTCCGGGCGGCAGCGGCATCTGGCTCTATCAGCCGCGCCATGGCTCGCCGCACACACCTCAGCAAAAGAGTTGATTGCGCCAGCCAAGGCCGGCAGTCGCACCTGCCTGGCGATAGAGATCCGCCAAGGTGGCGAATTCGTCTGCCTTCCGGCCGATTGATGCCCGCATCCAACTGGGCAGGGATGGAGAACCATGAAGCACTCGGGTCTTCGCCGGAAGGCAGGTGGACTATGGAGCCGAAACTCATAACGGCAGTGCTTGCCGCAGCCCTGATGTTCCAGGGCGGCTACTCCACGAGCACGCCGGGCAACGGGAACGATAAGGCCCGCGTGCAGGTGAGCGGCACGACGCAGGGCAACACGGGCTGCGCGATCCTCGAGAAGCACACGCCGGTGAAAGGCAAGCTGCTGTTTGCTGGCGTCGTGTACGCACGGACCGAGTACAAGGTGTTCCAGACGTTCAATGCCGCCTTGCCGCGCGACAAGTTCACCGGTCCGGGCGAGATCAAAGAGCTGAACGATCTCGCCGTCAAAGATAAGATCAAGCTCGTCGTCATACCCACGAACTACAGCGACGATGAACTCGCCGAGGCCAGGAGCGCGTGCGGGCAGCCGTCTCAGGCTCCGCCGCCTTCCTCGAAGTAGTAGGCGGATTCCGCCGGCCGGACCACGCGCGGCAGCCACAGCGGACGGCGCAGGTTTCCCGGACCTGGCGCAGGACGCGTCAAGGCCTTCCACTTGAGATACACGGCGTGGGCGCGATTCGTGTCCACGAAGATGTCGCCGTAGCGATCGCTCGCGGCGGCGCGCTCCACTCGCACCATCTGATGCCAGCAGTGCATGCCGCTGACGGGGTCCGGATGCACGGGAAAAACGATGTCCTGGTGCACGCCGGCGTCGCTCCACCAGACGCGTTGCGTGTCGGGATCGCGGCTTTCGTAGGGCGTGACCTCGGTCACGTGCCGCATCTTCCACTGTCCCTTCGCGACCTCTTGCAGATCAACCTGCGCGCTCGTCAGACGATCGATCTGTTCGTCCTGACTGACACGCCAGCGTCCGAGGTGATGCGAGCAGGCGACGACGCCGGGCGTCAGTCCTTCCGTCACCCAGGCGTGCAGCACGAAATATCCGATCTCAGTATGGAGCTTGAGGAGATCACCGGTGCGCGCGTTCCCGAGCTTCTTCGCGTCTGCAGGATTCACCCACAGCGGATTCTTGTGCGCGATTTCGTAGAGTGATTTGGCGTTGCCGGTCCGCGAGTGGATCAGGACCGGCAGGCGGAATGTCGGAAGCAGGGTGTAGATTTCGCCGCGCGCTTCGGGCGGCCACTCTACGGCTGGAACGTAAGCGGGATCGAAGTCTTCCGGCCGCTTACCCGCGGAGGCCCATTGTGCCGAGCGATGGATATGGCTCCGGCAGTACTCCGGCAAAGCAAACTCCGGCCATTTCCAATCCGCCATCGTCTTTGAGAAAATCTCGAGCTTGCGTGAAGGTGTGTTGTAGCCGACAACGGGTTTGCCTTCGATCATGATGCCAACCGGTTTGCCGGCCTTGGCGATCGCGCCGTCCGGACGCGTTTCCGAGCCCTCGAGATCCGCCTGCGAAACGGGCGTTTCGTTCAGGCGGTGCACGTTTTTGTCGACCTCGAAGGCGCCATACTTGCGCATGTAGCCGAGCGGCGTTACGCCCTCCGCTCGCGCGGCGGCCGGCAACCCGGGAACGGAATTCTCAAAAATCCAGCCATAATATTCATCGACCGTGATCTTCTCGCCTGGGCGATAAGGCGATTCGAACCACTTTCGGATGCCGAGGGCGCCGTCGGGATCGATGGCCCACGAGAGATTGATCCAGAACTCGTCCTCTTCCCAGACCTCGCCGGGATTGGCTTCATACGTCCCGCCGACTCTCTTCCCCTGCTTCTCCTGAAACACCGCAGCACGGGTTGCCGGAAGCCGATCCAGCGGCCGGAATGCGTCTCCTGGCTCATCAGATCGTGACGCTCGGGACCCTGACCCATGGGCAGGACGTAGTCCGCGTACCACGCCGTTTCATTCCATGTCGGCGTGAGGGCGGCATGCATTCCGATCAGGCTCTCGTCGCGCAGCACCTCGATCCAGGAGAGCCCGTCGGGGAAGGTCCACACGGGATTGACGACGCGGGTGAAATAGGTGTCCACCCGGCCGCGGCCTTCCTTGAGAAAGTGCGGTAGCAGAAAGGACATCTCGTGCATCGCCAGCGGCCACTCGGGCGGATAAAGCAGCTCATTCCAGCGCTTTTGCGGCGGCGGAACGCTGCACGGCCGCGGTATGAACTTGTTCCAGAGGCCAAGATTGTGTCCGCCTTCGGTCCCGACCGATCCCGTGAGAACGTGCAGCAAGGTCAAAGCGCGCGCCACCTGCCATCCGCCCAGATTTCCCGCCGCGCTGCCGCGCCAGAGATGCGACGCGAACCGGGTTCCCGCGGCGGCGATCTCGCGGGCGATGGTCACGATGGTCTCCGGCGGGACGCCGCTTTCGGCGCCGGCAAATTCCGGCGTGTACTTTGCGTAATGGCGCTTCAGCGCGTCAATCGTGGCCTCGAACGTCTGCCCAGCGGCGTCGAAGCCGTCGACTTTGAGTTCAGCCCAGTTGGTCCACGTCCTCACGAAGGCTGCAGCGAACAGGTTTTCGTCGAGGATCACTTTGGCCATCGCCAGCAGCACGGCGGCTTCGGTGCCGGGATACGTGGGCAGCCAGTAATCGGCCATGCTGGCCGTGTTCGAGAGGCGCGGATCCATGACCGCCATCTTCGCGCCCGCCATTTTGCCGTCGATGATGCGCTGCGCGTGCGGATTGAAGTAGTGGCCCGACTCGAGATGCGCCGAGAGCAGCAGGATGAATCGGGCATTGGCGTGATCGGGCGAGGGACGATCGGCATAATGCCAGAGGGCATATCCGAGGCGCGCGGCTGCCGAGCAGACGTTGGTATGCGAGTTGTGCCCGTCGATGCCCCAAGCCTGGAGCAGGCGATCCATGATGAAGTCGTGGCCCGGCCGTCCGACGTGATACATCACCTCTTCGCCGCGCCCCTCCGCGATCGCTTTGCGGATCCGCATTCCCAGGGTTTCCAGGACCTCGCTCCAGCTCACGCGTTCCCACTTGCCGTCGCCCCGCTGTCCCGAGCGTTTCATCGGATAGAGAATGCGGTCGGGATCGTGAATCTGGTGGATGGTCGCCGGCCCCTTCGCGCAGACGCGTCCACGGCTGGCCGGATGCTTCGGATTCCCCTCGAATTTGTCGATCTCGCCGGTCTCCTTGTTGACGTAAGCGAGCAGGCCGCAGGCGGATTCGCAGTTGAAGCAGATGGTGGGAATGAGCTGGTAATGGCGCTCCGCGCGGCGCGGCCAGGCAGCAGGATCGAGTTCCACCCAGTCGTCCCAGCGGTCGACGGGCGGGCACGGGGAAAGGTACATCTTCGGAGAGTCGCTCATAATCGAGCACCAATCTTAAGCGACTTAGAGCAGACCACAGAGACAATTCCGTGCGAAAGTTCGGGTTCGGTTGGCCTTGGTTTGGCTGAAAACCGGCGTTTTAGGGGCAAAAATCGCGACTTAAATCTGCTCCCAATCGATCGCGATTTCGACCCTAACCCTTTCAAGATGTATCACTTGCAGGTTTGGCTTTGTTTCGGAAATATTCCAGGGCCCGGGAGGGAAATTCGAGGGTTAAGTCCAATGTTCCCTGGAAGATATCCGAGTGGGTTCGGCAGCCATGGGGCCCCTTATTTGTGGCCCCATTTTTCGCCCTTTTCACCAGCCGCGGCCACTCGCGAAAAGAACTCATGCGCGCTTCGATGCCTTCGCGCAGCTTGTTCATGTTTATCCGGCCATCGCTGCCGAATTCCTTCCGCAGCCAGTAATCGCATTTCTGGTTGTGCACCCGAAACTCAAACCGAAACCGCGAAAGGCGGGAATGAATGCCCGCATTCAGCCCCTCGCTCACGAAACCGTTGCGCGCCGACCGTAGTTTATAAGCCCATGCCTCGGCCGCGTCCCGGAGGTAAATCTCGAGCTGGGGCACCTCGCGCCACAACCGGGGATTTACGAACTGGAAGAGGCTGACGAGGTCGCGCCAGATGCGCAGGTAGTCCGGGCGGGGAGCCGAACCAAGATGATCCCACCAGAGCTTTTCGGGACGCTTCAATCCCAGGCGATTCAGCGCCGAGCGACGTCGTCCTTCGCGGGTGCGCGGACCGGTGGAGAGTTGAGCGTTGGCACGCTGCGCGCGCAGACGCGCAACGCTGGGAGCCTTGGGGCGCGATAGCCCGGACGCAGACAAATCGACGGCCATGAAACAACCTGGGCCAGAGCTCCGGGGAATCTTAGGCTGATGAAGCCATTATATACCGGATGGTACAAAAAGGCGAGCAGAAGATTTGGGTGGGTGCTGGCGTCGTTTGGAGCGCGGCCCGCCACTCGACACCGCATCCTCCGGCCGTCGACTGGGAGCGGGCAGGATGCCCGCGCTCCAAATGGCGCGCTTCCAGGGACCCTTCTCAGCGGTGTCTTTCGTGGCGCTCGACTCGCGGCCCAGGACCGTGGGCCCAGGGATGAGCGTAAGGATGAACGTAGTAGCCTCGATTTGCCCATCCGCGCACCCAGGGGGTGTAGTCGAAGTAGAAGTTGTGTTCCCGCCAGCCGAAGTAGGGATGTGCCCATCCCCAGGGAGCGAAACCCGCGCCAATGACAATGCCGGGGCCGAAGCGTATGCCAAAGCCTACGGCGAATCCGGGCCGGGGCGGCGCGAAAACCACCAGCGGGTCATACGCGGGGACGTAGATATAGGCGGGGTTAACCGGCAGGATCTCCACGTAGCCGCCGTTATTGTCCACGCTGTCGTAGGGACCGCTGCGCAGGTAGCCGTACTGATACGCCTGCTGGCGTCTTCTCTGTATTGCGTCCATCACGGAGCCCCGATCGGCGAGCACCGCGTTGCCCAGCTGCCCGGTCCATCCAGGGTCCTGCGCCATCATGTTCAACACCGCGGGGAATGGAAGCAGCGCCAGAACGCTCGGGTCCCACTGTAGATTGTCAGCGCGAATGGCGTCTGCGAGCTGATCGCCCGTGAGGTAGCTGTGCTGATTTGCCCACTCGGCCGCCTGCTGAATCTGGTCCGGATAAGTGGACGCGGGCAGGATCTGCGCCAGCAGCGGGTCCGGATAAAGGGCGATTCTCGCCACCAGCTCGTCGAGCACCTGGGGCGGAGGAGGCTGCGTGGGCGGCGGAGGCGGGCCGTAGGGAGTGGCGCCCTGCGGCGGCGGTGGGGGCGGCGGCGGCGGCGGAGTGTACTGGTCCTGAGCTGCGATTGGAAGAACAAAGGATAAAGACAGGAAGATGACGAGGGCGAGGTATTCGAGTCGGGGCCTTAGCCTAATCCGGAACATTGAACATTTCCTCCTTGACCTTCGATTCCTGGCGTCTGGCGGAAGGGTGCGCGCCGATTGTAGCCCGGCGGGACCGACGGTAAGGATAGGCGACCTGTCTTGGTTCAGGGTGCTGAAACGCCTCGCTTGCGGCGAGATTGCCGAGCCTTCGCGCGCGGCAGCCGGGCTTGAAATTGCCTGGTTCTCTTCGTCAGATTCCCCAGCCATTCAATCTGTATTTCCGTGCCGGCCCTCATGACTTCAAGCAACCATTCAGGAATCTGGGAGAAATCGATCTTGGCGTTCCCCCAATCGGGCCGAGTTCCATCCGCATCGGTAAGATGATATTTGCGTCCGACTTCCCACGAGCTTAAGAGCTGGCCAGACAGTTTCAGGATCTCCGGGTCGGCGGCCAGCGCCGCGACCGCTCGACCGACGAACAGAGGCGATTCGGATTCGAGAAAGTTCTTGTCCTTCTTTCCGCCGTCACGCCAGTTTTCTTCTGTAACGCCGAAATGTTCCAGCATGGTCTCGGAACGCAGGAAACCCGGTGTAATCGCAAGGGCGGCGACGCCGTGGGGTCGCAACTCTCCCGCCATGTTGAGGGCGAGGCCCTTGAGGGCCAGTTTCACGGCTTGGGCCACCGGATTGCCGCCCGCCCAGAGCAGATCGTTCTCCGTGACCTCCACAATAAGCCCG
The DNA here is from genome assembly GCA_030037755.1 of Terriglobia bacterium. Classification (GTDB taxonomy): domain Bacteria; phylum Acidobacteriota; class Terriglobia; order UBA7540; family UBA7540; genus Gp13-AA77. The sequence goes on along the minus strand of JASHQD010000098.1, from coordinate 4,403 downwards.
CGCCGGTTCTGAATCATGTGCGTGGCCGCATGCTTGGCGGCGATGATATGGGACAGAAGCGCCTGTCGCAGGGCCGCCTCGGCATGGGTCAGATCCGTCTTCCAGAATGAACACCACTGCGCCATCAGAGGATCTTCACCGGCAATGCTGTTCACGAGCAGATCGAGCCTGCCGTGGTCCCGCATCACTCGCTGGAAGAGGCTTTCCACTTCGGATTCCACCGTGTGATCCACACGGACGGGAACGGCGCTGCCGCCGGCCGCGGTGATCATCCCGGCCGTCTCTTCGATGGTTTCGGGCCGGTTGTAAGGGGAGCGGTTCCCGACCGTGCTGCGTCCGGTGACGTAGACTGTGGCGCCGGCTTCACCGAGAGCTCTCGCGATGCCACGTCCGGCGCCGCGAGTGGCGCCTGCCACCACCGCTACAGCATCGCGAAGTGAGGCCGATGAACGAGGTCGAGCGATCGTCCTGCGGCGAGGTCGTGATGGGGTCATTTCGGTGAGTAATACTTGAGCAAGTGGCCAAGCCAGTGTTTATGTGTCCGTCGAAGCTTCATCGGTCTCGTCGATGATCCTTTGCAGCCACACCTTAAACTCCGTTCCCCCGGTTCCATGACTGACTGCCGGCTTGCCCGAGGGCACAAGATAATCGGTTACCACCTTAAAGTGAATCCGGCGAAAGTCAGCCAGGGCGCGTAAGGCCGAACGGCGGGCAGCGCGCACGCCCGGGGATTGGGCGGCGGATGCGAGACGTTGTCCCAGGTGCGTAGCTCGTGCGCAGAATTCCTGGTGACGGTGCGGGGCATAGAGCAGGAACTTGTTCAACGACGTGGTGATCGCCTCGGAATGGGGTATTCCGAGCAGCGCGTCCGCCGCGCGGATGGCTCCCGATTGCGCTCCCGTCTCTCCGATGTAGGTCATGACCGGTTCACCGGGAACGCCACGAAAATGCACCTGGCCGTGCCCGTAAAGCAGCGGCCGGATGACGTTCACAAATACGTCGGCGCTCAGCCGCTCGCGGATGGTGGGCAAAACCTTGGTGGCAAAGACCAGGCTCGCCTCGATTGATCCCAAAGCGCTCACCAGCGCCCGCTCATCCCGTTTTTCAAGCCCATTCTCGATCGCGGGGAGCGCGTCAACGATGTCACCGCCGCCGGTTTCTACCGACAGGTGCACGGCCACAAACCATGTTTCGTCGTCGGTGCCCGTGGGGGTCTGGGCAATCTTCAGCTCGGTGGCCGGCATGCGCTTGCGAACCGCGACCGTGAAGTTCGCCAGCACATACGAGGCGTACGTCAGTGAGGGGGGGCGCTTCAGCAGGGTCGAAAGGGCCCAGAGAGGGCGCGCGATCGCCGGCGGCAGTTCGTGGCGGGGCGAGAAGAGCGGCCGGTGGATTAAATGGGTCGCCAGGATGACGTACGTTCGCAGAAGGCCCTCGAGATCGGATGCGGGCATGGCCGACGGTTCGAAATCGAGCTCAGAAGGCAACGTTCCGACGAAGGCATCCAACTCGGCGTCGCTCATCGACCCAAGGCGATGTGCGACCGAGCCCAATCGGCTGAAGCTCGCAACCGAAGACGATGCGAGCTGTTCCGGCGACGCCGGCACTTCCTGGGGAAGAAAGCCGACCACACTATTGGGCTGCCAGAAGGAATCGGGCTCACCGCCGGCAAGATGTAAGCTTGCAGCTACCGGCATCTCAGCTCACCTTCGCTCCGTCCAGCAGGAAGTCGGATACCGGTTTTGCGTCGTCGGAGTTCCACAAGGTATCGAAATCTGTCTGGAGCCGGCAAGTGTATCCCGGGTTCGACGTTCGATATTGAGCCCAGGAGCCCTTGGTAAAAAGATTGCTGTGCTCCGGGTCGAGATATGTGAAGAGGGCTCGCCTCTTCCGGTCCTGCGACTCAAACACGCAGAAGTTCCTGAACAAGCGGCGTTGATCTTTGGTGAGTTCGTCGCGCAAAATGACTTTCCATGGTGAATCCTTGTGATCCCTCAGAAACGATTTTATCTTTTCGGATCGATCCAAGCCGCGATCGATGATGACCACCCTTTGTAAGGCGAAGGCGGGATTGAGTTTGAGGAACTCCCGCTCCTCGTGAAAGTACTCCTCGTTGCCCTGGGTCCTGATGAAGTAATCGTAGGTTGAATTGGTAAGCGGGAAAACGTAAGAGCCCTTGACGGAGTCTTGCCGCAGCTTTTTCAAGGCAGGAAAAAAATCGACAACCACCGATGCGTGTTCGCCGCCTTTTTGAAGCAGCTCCACAACCTCTTGAACGTCCTTGAAAAGACAGCTGCCGGCAATGGAGCATTCGGGAGGCTTAGGACGCGCGGTAACGGCATCATATATGGCGCCCAATTTCATCCCAACGGATTCAAAATCGCTGCGTTCGTAAATAATCACCGCGATGAGAGCCACCACAGCCGCAGTCAACAGATTGACCAGAAGCGGCAATACCAGGAAGTCGCGCCAGTGGCTCTTATCCTTTGCAATGTCGGGGCTGAAGAGGAACAGGCAAAGGATGACAGCGGCCACAAAGGCAAACGCCACCCAGAGCGCACCGCGTTTCTTGATCCCTTCACTCGACGTTCCGTTGCCGTTCCCGGCCGCGGGCGAAGGGCCGCCGGCCCCAGAACCGTTTGCCGGATTAGTCTCTTGAAGTTTCATCGTTGGCTCCCCCGTGTGGACGTCCAGAACTCCGGTTAGATCTCCGCTTTCAAGCCGAATCAGCGCACTGAACAATAGGAAAACGGCCGACGAGCCTGAAACCGGATTTCAGATTTGGAGCCCGGTCATGTTTCGCAGGATACATCCGACCAGCCCGCAAAGACAACTATCAATCGGTTTGGCAGTGGTGTGGAGCGCGGGCATCCTGCCCGCTCCCAATTCCGTCGGGAGGGCGCGGTTCCCGGTGGCGGGCAGGATGCCCGCGCTGCAAATCACACCAGCGACTCGGGTTGGGTGTCAATCGGGTTCGGGCCGCTGGCTGCTGGCAGGGGCGGCCCAGGCGAACTCCCGTGGAACGGTGCGAGTCCTACCGCTGACGCGATTCTCCTTCGCGGCAGGCAAGCAGGGAGAAATCGCGAAAATCCTGCGCCTCGCACCGGCTCCCTCGATTATACGGTCAATGACGCTGCCATGCAGATCAAGTTCGAGCGGGAAAACGGCCCCAAACCCAATAGCAGGATGCTGCAAGAACGCAACTCACGTCATTCCCCGCTGCGCCCGGAATGACATCAATGGAAAGCAGTTGCGCCAGGGTGCTAGGCTAGTTTCTCCGGCTTTCGGGTGAGTAGAGAAAGTCCTCGATCTCATCGATCCGCTCCTCGGCGTCGCGGTAGCCGATATCGATGAGAGCGTTCGTGTACTCAGGCGTGAACAGCAGGTAGCTCATGAGATCGGAGCACGAATCCGCGTCGCGACCCAGGCTGTTGACGAAATAGCTGATTAAATACGGCATGGCGGTGCGGTGTTCCGCCGCCACCTCGGCGAGTTCGATCGAGGGCGCAATGTAGAAGGTCTTCAGGGGCCGCATTCTCTGCGAGCCATTGGCGGCCTTCTTCAATTGGCCCGTGTCGAGGAGTTCATTGAGCCGCTTGAGGTGCTCGATGTCGGTGGCGAGGTGATCGAGGAACATCACGTTGCAGAGCAGCCCGGCGACCTCCGCCAGCGAAGGAGGCTTGGCGGCGGACGACTCGTCGCCGTTTTCGAGATTCTCGCAGCGTACGCCGATGGCAAACACCCGGTCGGCTCCAAGGCGGATGATCGGGCTGAGGGGCTGCGGAAGCCGCATGCAGCCGTCGCCGAAGAAGGCCGTGCCCGCCGGAGTCTTGAGCTGGACCGGCGGAAAGACCACGGGAATAGCGGCGGACGCGCAAACATGGTCCACGGTAATCTTGGTGGCCAGCGTCACCCGGCGGCTGCGTTCCCACATGGGATGGCCCTTGGCGCCCTGGATGAACAGGTAGCTTTTGCCGGAGCCGTAGTTGGTGGCCGAAATCGCGAGAGCGTAGAGGTGGCCGCGCTTGATGTTCTCCTGGATTCGGCTGCAATCGAGGTGCTCGTTCAGGAAGTGCCGCAAGGGAGTGGCGTCCAGCAAGGACCGGGCGTTGCCGCCGCCTAGAATGCCTCCGAAGGAGAGATCGACGATCCAGGCGAGGGAATTGCGCGTCTGGGCCATCAGGTCGCAACGGAATACGTCCGAGGGCGTGAGCGTGGACCAGAGCTGGGCGAGCACTTTGGTTCCGACGGAGAAATCATCGCAGCCAACGGCTACGGCGGTCCCATTGACCGCGCCGGCCGATGCTCCGCCGATGATGGGAAAAGGATTGCCTTCCGTCTGGACCCGCTTGATCTCGCCGATCCGCTTCAGAACACCTGCCTGGTAGGCACCACGGGCGCCA
>JASHQD010000097.1 GCA_030037755.1 Terriglobia bacterium | reverse complement strand
CCGTATACGCCATGCTCGACGCGGCGCGTGGGGGCAACGTGAAAGCTTATCTCGATTGCTTCTCAGGGCCGTTGAGGGATCAGTTGGCCGCAACCGTCAAAGAAAGCACGGAACCCAAATTCAAGAACTACCTGACGACTCAGAATGCCGCTTTCCAAAGCATCGCCGTGATGGTAACCGATCGAGCCGACGACCAGGCAATCGTTCGCCTGGAGTATGTCTACAATGACCGAAATGAAGTCCAGAACGTGGAGCTCAGGAAAGAGGGCTCCCGCTGGAAGATCGCAAAGGTTGAAGGCGCCCAGCAGATCAAAACCCTGATTCCCTACGGAACTCCGGTGACGGATTAAGTCGAGAACAGGACCGGACCCCATCGCGCTTGCACAGCAACCTTTTTTGTGCTGTACTGGCGCTGCGATGGAGTTAAGCGTTCTTGTGAGCAATCGACTGTCCCTGAGGCCGCGCCCGTGGGCTCGGAGACGTACTGTAGATACGTCCCTTCTTTCCTTCATCTACCTCCGTTTAACGACCAAGCTGAGAAAGTAAATCGACATAATCTGCTTCGCGCGCGTGCGAGACGGCGGCGGCTGTTTCTATGCGCTTCCGTCGTTCTCCTCATGTGGGTGGCGATCGACGCTTCCGGTCAACTGCCTGACCTGCGCAAGGGGCAGCTTCTCTATGGTTCGATCCTCACAGCCCAAGGAGAACCAGCCGCGGCGGTCACGGTTGAAATGAGGGACCTCCGCGGGATCAAGGTGGCCAGCGCCGTTACTAACAATGCGGGGAATTTCCAAATGACCGGTAAGGCGGAGCCCGGCGAATATGTGTTAGTTGCCCTCAGGACGTTTCAAATTCAGGATCGGCCGATAAGACTCGACCGGCCCGGTCTTGAAGTGAACCTGGCTCTGCCCGCCGATTCCGGCAAGAGTCCGAGGATGCCGGCAGGCTACACGGTTTCGGCCAAGCAACTCCAAATCCCGGCGCGCGCAAAGGCCCATTTGGTCGCCGCGCACCGGGAGTTCACCAAAATGAGGTTCGATCGCGCCAGGCAAGAGGTGGACAGCGCGTTGGGCGCCGATCCCACGTTCGGGCACGCGTTCGCGATGCGTGCCTTTATCAAACTGGCCCAAAAGGACCCCCAGGGAGCCAAAGAGGATGCCGAGCACGCGACGTTGCTTGATCCAGACGACACAGAGTCCTTCATCGCGCTTGCAATGTCGGATAACTCTTTGAAGGACTTCGACAAGGCCGCAGACGCGGCGCAGCGTGCGCTCAGCGTTAACCCCGCTTCCTGGCAAGGGCGGCTCGAGCTGGCCAAGAGCTACTACGGCGAAGGCGAGTTAATCCGCGCACTGTGCGAAATGGATTCGGCGGACATCGACTTCCCGGATGCGCATCTGGTCCGCGCGAATGTGCTCGTCAGTCTGAGCCGGAACCAGGAGGCGAAGGATGAATTCGATGCTTTCCTGCGGGAGGCGCCTCAGGATCCGCGGGTCGCGGAGGTGCGGCGGGCTGAGGCAGCACTGATGCCGTCGAATCATGCTGCGAGAGGCGTCGATCGCTGACCCAACGGACGAGCAGGAACGCAATACAGCGAGAGCCCGCTCCTAACCCTCGCCGGTGCGGGCCGGGCACCGCTCAGGTTGACGCCTCGATATTGAAGAGCTTTCGTCTACGCGAAAGTACGAGCCTTCAATTTCGGGCAGAGGCGCTCAATGTCCTGAACCACCCTAACTGGGCCAATCCAACCACCACATTTGGAAGTCCCACCTTCGGCCGTGTTACTGGCCTTCAGGCCGGCAACCAATCGCGGATCGCGGATCTTTCAATTGGCGTTACGACTGTCGTTCTGAGGCCTGGCGTCCGGGCGGAGTGTTTCCGTGCTGACGGAACCTCCGTCCCGGGGTGTCAGCAAATCACAACCAGAGCCATTTGGGAATTCCAGGCGAGGATCAGGCATGACTTCGACACCTCTGGACCTGGCGGTACTTTCGACAGGAGTCTTGGGTTTTCGCCACGGGTTCGATTACGACCACATCGCTGCAATCACCGATATCACGAGCATTGAGAGCTCTCGGAGTCGGGCAATGCGCATGGGCCTCCTTTATGTACTGGGCCATGCCTCCACGGTCGCAGCCTTGGGCGGCATCGCAATCCTGCTTCAACGATCGTTACCACCCAGTATTGACAACTGGGCCGAACGCGCCGTGGGCGTGACGCTATTGGTACTGGGTCTGTATGTCCTGAGTTCGCTGTTCCGCAACGATGCCTCATTTGTCCCTCGGTCCCGAGCGGCGATCTTGATCGACTCAAGCCGTTGGGCGCTGTGGAGACTCCGGAAGCTGTTTGGCGCGGAGTCAAGCGAGCCAGTGCGGCGGTCGGGCCCGTACAGCCGCACTTCTGTGTTTGTAATCGGCATTATCCACGGACTGGGCGCAGAGACGCCAACCCAACTATTACTGTTTCTCGTAGCCGCGAACCTGGGAGGTTGGGCGCGGGGACTTATGGGCCTCGGAGTGTTTCTGGCCGGCTTGCTGGCGATGAATACGCTCATGACCGCGTCGGCGGTAGGCATTTTCGGATTCAGCACTGCCAAGCCGAGAGTGCTGCGCTTTGTCATTGGGGCCACGGCAGCTTACAGCGTCGTCGTCGGAAGCATTTTCTTGTTTGGCGTTGCGAAACTGCTCCCTTCCATTGGCTGACAGCACAATGAAAAACCCGGTAAAGAAACGAGGCGAGGCGACATGTCAAGGACTTCAGTTTTGGTTGGTGCGGCTCTCGCATTGGTTCTCGGGCTCAGTGCGCCTGCTCACGGGCAGATCGGCGTGCGCGTGTTGCTCGGAGTCACGGACGAGGTTGCGACCCCGTGGGACGGGTCCGTTTCCGCAGACGGGGCGACGATCACGCGGCTCGATCCCTGGCGCTTCGGCAAGGAAGACGAAATCCAGAACGACGGCTCCTGGAAGATCTCGACGCGCCCCGTCATGTCGTTCTTTCACCTGGTGCTCCGGCAGACGCCTCCCGTCGGAGACAACGGGGTCGTTGTCTGGTTGAGCGAAGACAATCCCAATGTCGAAGTGAAAGTGAAGACAGCGCAGGGCAACTTTGCATTTCGATTGGCCGACATCCCTTATGGCAAGTCATTGTACGAACTCGGCGGGCGCGTTGAGGTGGAGCGTGTCCCGGCCAATTCGCAGCTCACAAACACCCCCGACGAAGAGGACTACCCCAGCACGGCGCTGGGTGCAAACGGAGAGATCTGGCTCGCCTATCTGCAATTTCGTCACAACCCGGACCACAACAAACTGCGCGCTCCATTGACCGAACCGATTAAGGACTTCTCGCCTTACTCTGCGCCCACCGGTGGCGAGCAGGTTTTGGTGAAGCACTTTGCCGACAATACGTGGAGCGATCCCATCGCGGTCACCGCCCCAGGCGGCGATTTGTACCGTCCGGCAATCGCCGTCGACGGCAAAGGAAAGGTATGGGTCTTCTGGTCAGAGAACCATGACCACAAAGGAATCTACGAACTTCGCGCCCGCGTGCTGGAAAATGGCACGCCGCAAGCAGCGACCGTGATCTCCAGAGGTGCCGGTTCCGACGTTTTCGTGGTTGCGGCCACGGACTCGCAAGGGCGGGTGTGGGCTGCATGGCAGGGATGGCGCAATGGGAAAGCCGCTATTTTTGCGGCAACCCAGCAAGGCAACGATTTCTCGAAGCCGGAGACTGTTTCGAATTCCTCTGCCGACGAATGGAATCCCGCGATTGCTACCGACCACTCCGGCCGTGTCACCGTCGCCTGGGATTCCTACCGGAATGGCAGTTATGACGTCTATGCTCGCACAGCGGACTCGCCGGGATCGTGGGGGCAAGAAATCCCTGTTGCAGCCACCGCGCGCTACGAAGCTTACCCCTCGATCGCCTACGATCCACAGGGACGACTCTGGATCGCCTATGAAGAGGGTTCGGAAGGTTGGGGTAAGGACTTCGGCGCTGCCACGAGCGCCGGCGTTCCGCTCTATTGGGCGCGCGCGGTTCGTTTGGTGGGGCTGGACCCGTCAGGCCGCCTAGTCGATCCAGGCGCCGATCCCGCCGCTGTACTGCCTGGCATCGGAGGCTTCCGATCCGACGTCTTTCAAGGAACCCAAGGCGATCAAACCGGCTGGGAAAAGCCCGATCCCGACCTGTGGACGCGTCGCGGAGCCAACCTCCACATTTTTCCCACCGGCAATCCTCGGAACAGTCTGCCTCGATTGCAGGTTGACGCCTCCGGACGCATATGGCTTGCCTTCCGGACTAATGGGCCGACGATGTGGGGACCGCTGGGCACGTCATGGACCGAGTATGTGACGTCGTTTGACGGGCAGAAATGGGTGAAACCCATCTTCCTGTTCCGCAGTGACAACATCCTGGACAACCGTCCCGCCCTCGTGTCGCGCACCTCCGGCGATCTCGTCGTGATCGAGTCTTCCGATTCACGCCGCGAAGTCCAACGTCTGCTGAAGCTCGGCTGGGACCTCAAGCAGTTGATGGGCTATGGATATCCTGACCCCTTCAACAACGATCTTTATGCCAACGTAATCTCGTTGCCGCCCGCCGCGGCACCGGTTGCTGGACGTGATTTGGGAACGCCGCCTGCGCCCACCGTGATTTCCACGGCCGCGAGCGAGCAGGCGGACGATAGCGCTGTTCGGAACTACCGTTTCTCGTCGGGTAAGGACGGCCTTCGCATCGTCCGTGGCGAGTTCCACCGCCACAGCGAAATTTCCATGGATGGCGGACTGGACGGCAGCCTCCTCGATCAATGGCGTTACATTATCGACGTGGCCCAACTCGATTGGGTGGGTTGCTGCGATCATGACAACGGTGGCGGCCGCGAGTATTCATGGTGGACCACCCAGAAGCTGACCGACATTTTCTACACACCGGGCAAATTCGCTCCGTTGTTCAATTACGAGCGCAGCGTGCAGTATCCCGAAGGGCACCGCAATGTGGTGTTCGCACAGCGCGGCGTGCGTCCTTTGCCCAGGCTGCCGATCTCCGATGAGAATGCCACCGGGCATGCTCCCGACACGCAGTCGTTCTATGCTTACCTGAAGAAATACAACGGAGTGACGTCTTCCCACACCAGCGCCACGGACATGGGTACGGACTGGCGTGACAATGATCCCAGCGTCGAGCCCGTTGTCGAAATCTATCAGGGCATGCGCCAGAACTATGAAATGCCCGACGCGCCTCGGGCGAATACCGCGAAGGACTCGATAGGCGGTTGGCGGCCGAAAGGATTCGTCAGCGATGCCCTGATGAAAGGCTACATCCTGGGATTCCAGGCCAGTTCGGATCATATCTCCACCCATCAGAGCTATGGGAACGTGCTGGTGACCGCCGACACACGAGAAGCCATCATTGATGCGTTGCAGAAGCGCCACGTCTACGCTTCCACGGACAACATCATCGCCGACGTCCGGAGCGGTTCACACATCATGGGCGATGTGTTCATCACGGACAAGCCGCCTGAGCTTTCCGTCAAGCTGGTTGGGAGCTCGCCTTTCGCGAAGGTGGTGATCGTGAAGGACAATCAGTACGTGTACACCACCCAACCCGGCACAAAAACAGTCGAATTTCGCTGGCGCGACTACGCCCCGGAGCCCGGCAAGCGAAGCTATTATTATGTTCGTGGCGAGCAGCAGAATGGTGAACTGGTCTGGGCGTCGCCGTTTTGGATCACTTACACCGGGCGACCCCTAAATGCGAGCGGAGCGGCCAACAGTACCAAATGACAGTCGCAAAAGTGCACGCAGACGAGGTGGCCGTTGACATCTCTCTTGTGCGAAGGCTGATCACCGCACAATTTCCGCAATGGGCCGCTCTTCCGGTTGAGCCCGTCCAGCCTTGCGGAACAGACAACGCACTGTACAGGCTGGCCACTCGCATGGTCGTCCGGCTGCCTTATCGAGAAAGGGCTGCTCGAACCTTGGCGAAGGAACGTCTCTGGTTGCCACGACTCGGTCCGACATTGCCGTTCGCAGTCCCGGTTCCGTTGGCTGAAGGATTTCCAGCCGAGGGGTATCCGTTTACCTGGTCTATTTACCGATGGCTCGAGGGTGAGCACGCAACCGTCGATCGCGTGACGAATGTCAACGAATTGGCCGCCGATCTGGCGCATTTTGTAGCTGCCCTGCAGCGGATCGATTCTGCAGACGGGCCCTCACCCGGCGCGCACAATTTCTTCCGAGGTGTTCCGCTAGCAAAACGAGACGCAGAGACCCGTGCCGCAATTACCCAACTGGGGAAAGCGATTGACCAGGACGCCGCGACGACGGTCTGGGAAGCGGCTCTGCACGTACCGGTATGGGACGCTTCTCCTGTTTGGATCCATGGAGACCTCGATTCGCGGAACCTTCTGGTCAAACAAGGACGACTATGTGGAGTCATCGACTTTGGCGGCCTCGGCGTTGGCGACCCCGCATGCGACGTCATGGTTGCCTGGAAGCTCTTTCCTGGTAAAGCCCGCGATGTCTTTCGAACGCACCTTTCCGTCGACCCATCAACCTGGGCACGAAGCCGCGGCTGGGCGTTATCGCAGGCAGTCATCGCTCTGTCTTCTTACACGGTCGAAACGAACCCCACTCTTGTTCTCGAAGCTCAACGATGGATAAGAGAAGTACTCGCTCGAGACTAAGCCATTACCGTTCCGCGATCAGCCGGTGCGTTGTCTTGAGAATTGAGGCAGGCGTCTCACCCGCGCGCCACGATGTAGAAGTGCTGGAAAGGACCGGCGCTGTTGCGCTTGAGCCCGCTTCCTGTAACATCGGTCCGACCTACGCCTGTACTTTTTCGCTGTCGGTTCCTCAGCTTTATGGATCGACCGCTATTCAATATCCGGCTGATCGCGCCTGCGCAACATTCTGGAGGCGGCCGTATTTAACAGATCTTAATAGGGTTGGTACGCCTGGCAGGATTCGAACCTGCGACCTTTTGCTCCGGAGGCAAACGCTCTATCCATCTGAGCTACAGGCGCGCTAAGTGGATTTTAGCCGTGCCTCGCACGGGGGTCAAGCGATTGCCGATTGCTAACGGCTGACGACTGACTGGCAGCGATGTTTTAAACTGTCGACTCTCGACTGCCAACGTCCTCAGT
>JASHQD010000096.1 GCA_030037755.1 Terriglobia bacterium | reverse complement strand
TTGCGAGAGAGCGGCAGGGCAAGTCCTCGTAGCATCGCCTCGACATAATTGGCATGCAGGTAGACGCCCGGGATACGGCCAACCGGGCTGGAGTAAGCATCCACGAGGGGTCCGCGGTGCGATCCCCATGCGTGCCAGGTCGCGCCGATCAGTACAATCCGGTCCTTCAGGGTCGCGGCGGCCGGCGGCACCCAGCTGGGGGATAGCGCCCCTTGTGTCCCTAGCAGGTCCTCGACTCGAATCCGGTAGTCCGCGAAGGCGGCCTGCGGAATGAATCCGGCATACGCAAAATCATCGCTCCCGATCAAGTCCGTGACATGATGGAGTCCCGTGGCGGTCGCCGAGCCACAGACAACCGGCGATCCGGTATCTTGAAACCGAGCCTCACACGCACTCACGATCTGCAGGGCAAAAGAGTCGAACTCCTTCGGCGCGGAGTCGTCGAAGTCGCTCGCCTGGAACTGCAAGGGGGCCTCACGGCGGTCCGCAGGCAGGTTGATGTACCCGACAGCCACATTCTTGACTCCTGAGAGAATCTCACAAGCCGACAAAGCCGGGCTCAGGGAAGGGACCGGCAGCTTGAGAGGATTAGCTTCAGGCCCTTGCGCCGGGTTCGAATCCCGCGCGCCCGGCAGCGGGAAGAACAGGCCGGTTTTTCCGCGATCATCGCAGATATTGGGCTCGCGGCGCCATTGGTCGCCGTACAGCACCAATCCTGTTGCCAGCACGACGGGAATATGCGCTTTCCCGGCGTCCGCGACGGCGTCAGACAGCTCGCGATTATCGTCGTCGCGCGAGGGAACGTCTCCGGGGGCGCCGCTGGGACTCTTGAGCTGGAAGTCCAATCCGATGACGGCAGCGCCGGATTTGACGGCGGCTTCCAGCACCCTGGCCAGATACTTTCGGTTCGTCGGCTGAACCCCGTCGAGCGGTGGATTCCAGAACGCGTCGTCGTCAATTTCGACTACAGAGACTGCTCTTGGTGTGATGCCACCCAGAGGCGACAGTTCCGATATCAGGCTGTGGGCCGCCATCTGTAATCCCACCAGCCAAGGCACGTGTTTCTTGGCTCCCGGATCGTCCAGCACGAGGCCGCAGCACAGAAGAATGACGAGCAGGACCGCGTCCAGCCAGGTCGGAAGCCAGGGGCTTCGGCGGCGGCGATGCGGAATCGAGGGCTGCGGTTTTCGCATGCGCGGCAGGCCAGTCGCGATCTTACTGCGTCGTGCGTACCTCAAGCGCGGAGTAGGGCGTGCTCAGACTCAGAAGGACCGCGCCGCCATTGGCGCTGACCGTCAGGTCGTCAAACGGGTTGGGCGTGTTGGGATACTGCTGCTGCCAGGCGACCTTCTGGAACAGCCGCAACTCGTCGAATCCCTGGCGCAGATTACCGGCTGCCTGCGACGATGTGCACGACAACTCGACCGAGAGGTGGACCCGGTCCGTCGGCTGGACGCTGTAGGCCAGAGATGACACGTTGTTGAAGACCGTCGACAGGTCGATCGGCAGGTTCTTCTGGACCGGCACCCAGCCCTTGAAAGCGTCCTCGATCGCCGGCCCCGTCGCCACGCCCCAGATGGGCGTATCCTTGCGATCGCGATCCACCAGGCCCGAGAAGCCGGGCGAAGAATTAGCCGCCGGCGCCTGACCGGCGCGGGCCTCGATCATGGATTTGAGCATGTCGCGCTGGCCGAACGCGCCGAGAGAGCGACCCAGGGCGGCAACGCACATCGCGTTTTCCGCGCCTCCAAAACAGTAGGCGGACTGAGTGCCGATGGGGGTTTCGGCCACGCCCTGCGCGGCGGCCTGCCGCGACATGCTTTGCGGATCGATCTGGCCCGAAGCCAGCCCACCCATCATCAGGCGTCCGCCGACGTTAGCCCAGCCCAGCACGATCTCGTTGATGTCAGTTTCGCGGACGCCCAGGGTGGCGAGCTGAGTTTCCAGATTCCGCAGGCTGGGTCCGAGATAATTCTCGTGGAGCGTGCTGTAGTCGGGAAGCGTGCGCAGCTTTGCGGTACTCGAATACTCCAGCCGTTCGGTGTCCACCGGAAACGTGGCCATGGCCTGCTTGATCAGGTCCTGCGCCAGGGCAGAGGCGCTGGCCAGGGCCATCACCGCTCCCGCCAGGCCCACGTTGTGAAGCCAATTCTTGCTCATGAAAATCCTCCTGAAACCTCAGCTTACAACGATGATGGGTACTCCACCAGAGTTGTAAGCAGCGCCAGAAAGCAGTAGTGCCTATTGTAGCGCCGAGAAATAGAAAGCCCGGACCACAAGGACTCAGGCCCGGGCCTTCTTCAGGTTAGACGTTACTGGACGGCCAAGGTCGCGCCGACGCTGTGCGACAGCGACCCCGCCGTGCCGGTCACGGTAAGCGGATAGTTGCCGGGCAGGGTCCGGGTAGCCGCGGGATTCGAAACGCCGCAGCCGAACCACACCGCCACCAGCAGGACGAATCCGGCCGCGGTCACGAGACCCGGCAGCAGGCGCCCGCGGCGCGCACGGCGCGTCCAGGCCGCAAAGCCCAGGAGACCGCATCCCAGGAAGGCCATGAGCCACATCAAGGGCGGCCTTACATTGCCGACCCCGCCGCCCGGAGGCGTCATCGAAGGGGCTACAGTAGTAGCTGTCAAGGTGGCTGTGGTGTCGCTGCCACCCGTGGGCGTGATCGAATTCGGCGAGATCGAGCAGGCTCCCGGCGCCGGATCGCCGCTGCAGCTCAACGCCACCGTGTTCGTGAACTTGGCGGAAGCTTGGAGGGTTATCGTGTAAGTTGCCGTCTGGCCGGCAGTCACCGAAATCGAGGGTGGCGTTATGGACAGGGCGAAGTCCGCACCCGTCCCTGACAGAGCGACTGTTTGAGTAGCGCCCGTAACCCCGGCGGCGTTGTCGGTGATGGTGACCGATCCGCCCGCATTGCCTGCCGCGGTGGGACTGAACGTCACGCTGATCGTGCAGTTCGCCCCCGCGTTCACCGAACTGCCGCAGGTGTTGGTCTCGCCATAGGGGCCGCTCGGAGCGATGCTCGTGATGTCCAGCGTGGCATCGCCATCGTTGGTCAAGGTCGCCGTCATCGGCGAACTGGTGCTCGAGGCGTTCTCACTGCCGAAATTCAGCGTGGCGGGCGACAGGCAGACCGCCGGACCTGAGCCGGCGGATATCTTGGTGACGAACGCGTCGTTATTCCCTCCCGTCATACCCTGAAACGGGTTCTCGGTCGGGAAGTCATTTGACCCAGTCGTTCCCGCCAGGAAGGAGTCGCCCGCGGAATCAACGGCCACGCCGCTCGCGGAATCGGTGGACTTACCGCCGAGGTAGGTCGAGAAGATCAACCCGCAGCCCGTAGGCGTAACTCGGCTCAAGAATCCGTCCTGGTTTCCCCCGTAGGTCGTCTGCACCGGATTTGCCGTTGGGAAGTTCGTGGAGGACGTGTAGCCGACCACGTGAGCGTGTCCCGAGGAATCCACGGCGATCGCGCTTCCCGCGTCGGTGTCA
The DNA here is from genome assembly GCA_030037755.1 of Terriglobia bacterium. GTDB lineage: Bacteria > Acidobacteriota > Terriglobia > UBA7540 > UBA7540 > Gp13-AA77. The sequence continues at coordinate 1,422 of JASHQD010000096.1, read as the reverse complement.
CTGCCGCCCAGGTAGGTGGAGTAGGTCAGAGTGGTGCCGCTGCTGCTCAGCTTACTGACGAACGCGTCTGACGATCCTCCCTGGAACGTGCTCTGATACGCGTTGGCCATAGGAAAGTTGGTGGAGCTGGTCAGGCCGGTCACGTACACGTTGTCCGAGCTGTCCAGCGCGACGCCGAACCCCTGGTCCGTGCTCGAACCGCCGAGGTAAGTCGAATAGCCGAGCCCGACCTTCGAACCCGAAAAGGTCAGCTTGGCGACAAATGCGTCGGCGCCGCCGCCGTATGCCGCCTGATAAGCGTTCGCCGTGGGAAAATCGTTGGAGAGAGTCTGGCCAGTGATGTAGGCGTTGCCGCCGCTATCGACAGCGATCGCGTAGCCGTCGTCCTCAGCCGCGCCACCAAGATAAGTCGAATAAACAAGCGAGCTGCCTGCAGCTGCCACCTTGGTCACGAAGACGTCGAAGGTGGTGCCGTTCAGGCTTGTCTGGTAAGGGTCCTTCACCGGGAAATTGGTGGATTCGGTGTGGCCTACGACGAAAGCCTCGCCCGCGCTGTCGATGGCGATGCCGTAAGCGTCATCCTCGGCCGTCCCGCCCAGGTAAGACGAATAGACGAGCGCCGATCCGGCAGGGTCCAGTTTCAACACAAAGGCGTCTCCGGGAACGCCAGGAGAAGTGGGGCCGCCCGACACGGACTGGAAAGCATTGAGCACGGGAAAATTCGAGGAACTTGTGGTTCCCGCCACATAGGCGTTCCCGCTGGAATCGACCGCGATGCCGTTACCCGAGTCCTCGTAGTTGCCGCCGATGTAGGTGGAGTAGAGCAACGCGGTGCCTGGCCCATTGAGCTTGGTCACGAAAGCATCGGGCTCGCTGAACGTCGAGCAACTCGAGCAACTGTTCTGATAGGCTGCGAGCACCGGGAAATTAGTCGAGAGCGTCTGGCCCGTGACGTACGCGCCGCCCGCCGGGTCGACGGCGATGGCGTTGCCGTAATCGTTCTGAGTTCCGCCAAGATAGCTTGAATAGGTCAGGCTGGGATCGATCACGAGCGGCCGGCTGCGATCGTAGGCGCCGAGCTGGAATCGGACTTCCTGTGCGCCTCGGGCGAGCTGGCGGCCCAATGCGTAACCGCCTGTCACCTCTCGCCGGTAGCCGGCATTCATCTGATAGATAACAGGCCGGTGGAAGACTACCTCGCCGCCCTTCGTTTCAAGCACGAGATCGCCCACCGAGCTGACGCGGGTGTGGTCCGCGCCCGCAATGCGCATCGCGATCGAGTTGGGATTCGCGCCCGGATCGAGCACAAAGTCGTATTCCAGTTGCCTCTGGTTGCCGTAGTAGACGAGGTCGATTCCGGGATAGACGTTATGGTAGCTCACGCGCGCGTAGTTCGGGACGCCGGTCCGCCACTTTGTTCTG
>JASHQD010000095.1 GCA_030037755.1 Terriglobia bacterium | reverse complement strand
TCTGCGACGAACTGACCTTTGGGATCTCACGGTCTTCTCGTAGAGCGCTTTCGAAAATGTCCTTCCCGCCGATGCCCAGGGCCTGCTGCCAGCGCGGACTGCATTCCTGAAGCGCCCAGGGGAAGCGTTCGAACATATGATAGTTTGAGGTGTGCCAATTGCGTCGTGATGCGGTATGGCGTGTAATGTTGTGTCGGGAACCTGGGGGTTGAACACCATCTTGTACCTTCCGTCTAGGGCGGTTCCGCGGGGGAACGCGTGGAGGAGTCCGGCGTGTGCCGAGCAGTCTTGAAACCGTATCGCCAGATCGCCTGGGGGGCCATCTTCATCTGGATGGTCATTACGGTTTCGGGACGCGCTACGCGATTGCCGGTTCGGGTGTACTCCACTGCCGATGGCTTGCCCAGTAATCAGACCAACTGCGTCAAGCGGGACTCGCGAGGCTTCCTGTGGTTCTGCACTGCAGAAGGGCTTTCCCGCTTTGACGGCTACACTTTCACAAACTACGGCGTTGATCAGGGGCTACCCGATCAGGCGGTAACTGACTTCCTCGAGACACGCACCGGCCAGTACTGGGTAGCGACTGTGCGAGGATTGGCGCGGTTCGACCCCAAGCCCGGCCCGAAGGCTCCGATGTTTACGGTGTACCGCGCGGAAGCAACGGCAGTGGCCCAGGAGGTGAATGCACTCCTGGAAGACCACCAGGGCGCTATTTGGGTGGGGACAAACGCGGGCGTCTTCTGCTTGATTCGGACGGGCGGGCAGTGGGTCTTCCGCCGTCCGGCGTGGGGTCCAGCGTCTCACGCTCCCGCGGAAGGCTTCCTCGAGGATCGCGACGGTAATCTGTGGACTGCCCTGTACCTTGGCCAGGCCGCGAGGCTCTGCCGTTGGAGCACCGCCGGCAAACTCGATATCTTCGGGAACGATTTTCTGCGCGGCAACAGGATTCTGGCAATGCTCGAAGATCGTCAGGGGCGGATCTGGTTGGGCACATACCACGGCTTGGCGCTCCTGGCTGATCGTCCGCAAGCCGACGGACCCTTGATCGAGCACGTATACGCCGAACAGAACGGACTGGGCAACGGCACCGTCTCAACACTCTACCAGTCATCCGACGGCCGAATGTGGGTGACATTTCGTAACGGGTTGTTCGAAACCGAGACCGATGCCAAGGGCAGTCAGGCTCATTTCACGCTGTACGCGACAAAGATCGAAGGAGTGTCCGCGCAGGATCGCGACGGTAATCTCTGGGCAGGGACAACCAGAATAGCCCGTAACGGATTCGTGAGTTATGGCGAAGCCGACGGGCTTGCGACTGAAGACGTTCGGGCGATTTTCGACGGCAACGACGGAGCGCTCTACGTGGTCACGGGTATCCATGGCGGATTCATTCATCGATTTGATGGCAAGCGCTTCGCGGCGGTCGCGCCGAATGTGCCCGGACACAACCTCGGATGGGGCTGGGGACAGATCCATTTGCAAGATCACGCCGGAGAATGGTGGGTGGCAACCGATCATGGTTTAGTCCGCTACCCCAGGGTCGCGCGGTTGGAGGATTTGACCCACACTTCGCCGAAGGCTGTCTATAGCAAGAAGGACGGGCTTGGTGGAAACGACATTTTCCGGCTCTTCGAGGATTCGCGTGGAGACCTCTGGATCGGGGCTTGGGGCGGTCCCGGACTGGCCCGCTGGGAACGCTCCAGCGGGCGCTTTCACGCTTTTACAGCCTCAGAGGGCTGGTCCGGGATGCCGACTGCCTTTCAGGAAGACCGGGCTGGAGACGTATGGGTGGGACAGTGGGGCGGCGATCTCACTCGGTACCGGGCCGGCCATTTCAGGCGATTCGGCGCGGCGGATGGTTTTTCGGAAGGCTCTGTCTTTTCAATTTTCTCCGACCATGCCGGGAGGCTCTGGGCGGGAACGACGCGCGGCGGCCTGGTTCGCATTGATGATCCGTCAGCGGAGCGTCCCGGCTTCAACGTCTATTCGACAAAGCAAGGGCTCTCCAGCAATGATGTGCGTGCGATCACCGAAGACCATTGGGGCCGGATCTATTTCTGGACCGGCCGCGGTGTTGACCGCCTCAAGCCCGAGACGGGCGCGATCAGGCATTACACCGAGGCGGACGGCCTGGTGCCCAGCGGCTCAGACAATAACGTGGCGTTCTGCGATCACCGTGGCACGCTCTGGTTCGGCCTCGAGGGATTGTCCCGCCTCGAGCCAGAGCCCGACCGGCCGGAGGCCGCGCCGCCGCCTATCCGCATCACCAAGGTGCGCGTCCGAGGTACGCAATATCCGACGTCCGAACTCGGCGAGACAGAACTCTCTGGTTTGACCTTCGAGCCGGACCAGAACGAGCTGCAAGTAGAATTTGCCAGCCTGAATTTCGCCGTGGGCGACGTGATCAAGTATCAGTACAAGCTGGAAGGGGCGGAGACGGACTGGAGCGCCCCTACCGACCTAAGGGTGGTGAACTACCCTCGCCTTTCTCCCGGGAACTATCGCTTTCTGGTGCGAGCCATCAATGCCGATGGATTGGTGAGCGCAGCTCCGGCTGCGGTCAGCTTCCGGCTGCTGCCGCCGGTGTGGAGCCGCTGGTGGTTTCTCACTTTGGCGGCTCTCCTGGCAGCCAGCCTGGTCTATTGGTCTTACCGGTTTCGCCTGGAGCGCTTATTGCAGCTGGAGCGGGTCCGAACCCGCATCGCTACGGACCTCCACGACGACATAGGCTCCAGCCTCACCCAGATTGCCATCATGAGCGAGGTGGCTCGAAGTCAGGGAACGGATGAGCGTTTGGCTGAACCGCTGGCACGGATCGCCGGGCTCTCGCGCGAATTGATCGACTCGATGAGCGACATCGTCTGGGCCATCAATCCGAAGCGCGATCATCTGGGAGATCTCGCCCAGCGCATGCGCCGCTTCGCGAGCGACGTTCTTGCTGCCGAGGGCGTCGAGACGGAATTCCGGATACCGATTGAGCGAGCCGATACCTCCCTTCATGCCGACGTGCGCCGGGAGGCGTTTCTGATCTTCAAGGAGAGCATCAACAATATCGCCCGCCACGCGCAGTCGAAGCATGTCGATGTTCTGCTGAACTTGGAGGGGCCTCAACTCGTGATGATAGTGCGCGATAACGGCCGGGGATTCGACCTCGGAGAGCCCAACGGACAAGGCCATGGATTGGCGAGCATGAGCGAGCGGGCGCGGCGCCTTGGAGGACGCCTGAGCGTCAATTCCCGGCCCGGTGGAGGCACGAGCGTCACCCTGGTGGTTCCGTTGAATTGAACCGCGCAGTGCTCCCACAGGTCAACCCGCGAAGTGAGGGATCGTTTCTGAGCCGGACCGTTAGGATTACTACCTGTTTGGGTGGGGACAGAGTTCTCACGAAGCCAGTACACTCCTCGGTTGGCGCCACAAGCCCTCGGCTGGCGTGGGGGCCGGCGGCGCCCACGGAGATCGCTTTGTCCAGCACTACAACTATCAAGGCTGCCGTGATCGAGGACCAGAGAGACATCCGCGAGGGCCTGCGGACCCTCATCGATGGCACCCCGGGTTATTGCTGTGGCGGCGCCTTTCGAACTATGGAAGAAGCGCTGCCACGCATCGCCCAGGAAGCCCCGGATGTAGTCCTGGTCGACATCGGCCTGCCCGGAATGTCAGGTATCGACGGCATCCCGCTCTTGCGCGAGGCTCATCCCGAAGCGCGAATTCTGGTGCTGACCGTCTACGACGACGACGACCGCATCTTTTCCGCCCTCTGCGCCGGCGCTTGTGGGTATCTGCTCAAGAAAACCCCGCCCGCACGGCTGCTGGAGAGCCTGAGAGAAGCCGTGGAAGGGGGCGGACCCATGTCACCGGAGGTGGCACACCGGGTGATTAACCTCTTTCGAGACTTCCGCCCGCCGGGCCGCGCGGACCACGATCTTACGCCTCATGAAGTCCGCCTTCTTAGGCTCCTGGCTGAAGGTCACAACTACAAGACTGCCGCGGTTGAACTCCAGGTGAGTGTCAATACTGTTTCCTTCCACATGAAGCACGTCTACGAAAAGCTGCATGTCCACTCCAAGTCCGAGGCCGTTGCCAAGGGTCTTCGCAGCGGTATTGTTCGCTAATTCTTCACGCCCTCCAAGCTGCTCACATCACTACCTGAACAGGTGGTGACAGGCGTCTTCCCGCTTCGCTATTCTCCGCCGCTGAAGCGCGAGTTCCTGGCCCAAAGGGTGGGTGGAAAGAACAGGTGATGAGAAGGAAACCCAGAGGAGGGAATCATGAAGAAGGATGCCCAGGGGGACGGTGAATGGCACGCTGGCGGCCACCACCCTTTCCGGGAACGGCTCCGGACTGACCAATCTCAATCCCGCCAACCTCAGTTCGGGCGCTGCCGCCATCAGCATTACCGGAAACGCGGCCACCGCAACCGTGGCGGGAACCTTGCTCGGTCCGACGGCGCACTGCGGGACCAAGATGTTCTCCACGGGGCATCGCCGTGAACGGCAACACCAACTGCGCCCAACCGGCGGCCAGTATCGCCGCGAGTCAAATCCTGTTCAGCAGTGCGGGAATTCCGGTATGGAGCGGCGCCTTTATGGGGATCTCCGCACGGAGCCTTATCGAGGCCAGCGTCGCGCAGGTCGCGGCCGTCAGTGGCCATATCACCGCCATGCAGTGTTGCTCCCAAATGGCTCCGAAGGGCAGTAGCGAAACGTTTACGTTGAGGCTAGACGGTGCGAACACGGCGGGTGTCTGGACGATTGCCGCGGGTTCGACAAAGGCTCGGTGACAGGCCTCAGCCTCGCCATCGCGGGCGGCAATCTCCTCGACCTAGATGTCGGCGGTTCGACGACTCTGAGCGCGGCGACGGTTGCAGCGTCGGTCGGACCCTAAGCAGCTTGGGTAGTGCAGGGGCCCCTTAAGATTAAAGGTTGGAGGATTGCAATGGCAAACAGAGCAAGGAACGATTTAGAAGGGATCCGTAGGAGCCTTCCCTTCAAGGTGATTGAAACGAACATTCCGGGTGTCTGGAGCCTGCCACCCTTACCTGAGGGTTTTGATCCGGATACTGCGTCAGATATCGAACTCTTAAAGAACGGGATTTTCATCCCCCGTCCAAAGCCCGGTGACGACCCAGCCCTTGCTATACCGTGGGAAAGGGCGCTCTCAATACGCCGCAGCCTGGTTGTACCCAAGAATTTGAAGGTCGTCTCGAGGCCGCGGCGCACTAGAACAACGGACGTCGCTAAGAAGCCAGCGGCTGTGCTGCCGCCGATTGTGCCGCCGCCGGTTGTGCCGCCCGGCCATCCCCTTAATCCGGTCTCCACTAACCCATTCTGGAGTGGCTGCTTCGCGGAAGGCAAGTGGGGCATGGTTTCCGCCGATTGGGTCGTCCCAGCAGTCACCGCCGGGCTGCCGGTGGAATCAGGGGGGGAAAAGGAAGGAGGAGGTACCACGACCTTTATGTCTGCCTCTTGGGTCGGGCTTGACGGTTCACCACCAAATCCAAATCAACAAGTGTTACAAGTCGGCGTAGCACAGAATTATCCCTCAGAACAGCCCGGGGACCAGGGAGAGTATGCTGCCTTTTTTGAATGGGATGTGCCGGGCGATGAAACCCCATATTACATCCTGCCCGTATTCCTCAACGACATCCCTGTTTCGGCTGGTGACACGGTGTCGGGCACGGTTATGTACATTACCGGGCAAGATTCTGTAGGTTACGTGGCTTTCAGTAATTTGAGTGCTACGAGCGCTATAAACAAATCATTTGCCATAGTCCTGCCAGCGCCCCAGAACGCCGACCTTTCCGGAGGCAGCATCGAGTGGATTATGGAGTGCCCCGGTGGGATAGGTGGTACCACGATCAGCGGACAGCCGGCTAATGGCCCTGGCACTTCGGAGGTGAGTCTCGCCAGAACTGGCTCGGGAATTGGTGCCGGTCCTCCTGGCAGCACCATAGGTACTGGCGTCCCTTCAGGTCAATTTACCGGTATGCCACAGTTTACGCAGCTCGTGTTTAGCAACGCCGTCGGCTCGGGTGTTGGCGTCGTCGGAGATCCGTATGATGGTCAGATACTAAATCTTGTCGGGACAATCGGTACCCTCGAACAGACCGAATATGTATTCACAAACGTCGGAGTTGGTCATAATACCGTCACGGTTAACTACGCGCCGACCCCGCAGGAGCCGAAACAATGATGATCGTCGTATCGGGTGGGCCGTGGTAGGCCGGGCGGTCGATGCCGTCACACGATAAGGGCTGGAGTTTGGTTCCTGACGTTCTAAACCGAAGTGCGAAATGTGCCCGCATTTCTCGTCTCTGTACTTCTTCCCGGAGATGCAAACGGGGATAAGCAAGTCTGAGCCAAGGAGGAATCACTTGATCTCGAAAGATCAGTTCAAGGCGACTCTCGTGGCCCTAATCGGGCTCGCGGCGGCCTTCTCTTCATCGAATACTGTCCGCGCGCAGACGAACTCCACATGGAGCGGTGGCGCGGGCGACTGGCAACCTTGTCCTCAGCAGGGCGGTGACGCGCTGTGGAACACATGCCCGAACTATCCCGACGGTAATTTCAACGCGATCATCGCCGGCGGGCCGGTATCGCTGAGCTCGGCGAACGGCGACAACGAGAACGTGGTAGACCTCACGATCGATTCCGGCGGTAGCCTTACCTTCGACGGAGGCTATCTGGAGATCACCGGCAGCAGCATCGCCGACAATGGTGCGATTTCCCTGTCGAGCGGGAGCTTAATCATTGAGGCGTCCACGGTAACCTTGAGCGGCGGCGGCAGCGTGAGCCTGCAAGGTTCGGAGGGTGAGATTGTAGGGGAACCAGGGGAGACCGCGGACTTTGTCAATCAACAGCTCATCTCGGGCATA
>JASHQD010000094.1 GCA_030037755.1 Terriglobia bacterium | reverse complement strand
GGATCCGGAAGTGAATCGCACGCGTCGGGTGGCGGTCACTCCGGCGGCGGAGGCTCCCATGGCGGGGGCGGCGGCGGTCATCATAGATAAATCATAAAAAGCGCCGCAAAAATGTCCTCATCGCAGGGTGCGCACCCTGTGGTGAGGACATCGTCGCGTCTGGGGCAGTGGTTAGTGGCAAGTGGCGAGTGGAAAGTTGCGAGTGACTAGACCCCATGTGGGATCTTCGCGAATCTGAAATCTTGAATCTGCGATTTCTGAAAAATCCCACCCTCACGCCCGTCAGTCGGCTCTGGGGAACGCTCAATAGCTCGGATCATTGTCCAGGATGGCGGCGTGCGGTCTGCGTCACCTGGCCATTGCGCGACGATGCGAAACTGGCGTGGTCCGGCGCAGACGGAAAAGAAACGTCTGCGCCAGACCCGACTGCGATTAAAGCCCCGCGATTTGCTTCATTGATTGAAAGTCTCCTGCCTGGTGAATGGTCATGGGCAGGCCAGGTCGGGCGGCGCGGACTTCGAGAGGCGTGAAGTCTGCGCCGCCGTGAGAATGGCAACGGGCCGAGCACCCGTCACGGCGTCCACAAGAAGCCGTGATACACACCGTTCGCGTCGATGTAGTATCCAGTGACCGCGTCCGCCGGGTTGTTGCAGAACGGGTACGTGCCCTGGTACGCGCCCCTGCCTGCGCCAGGAACGTCGATCGTAGTAATGGCGCCGTCCTTAGTCCGGACATAGCCGTGAAAGACGTTGCTTGCGTCAAGGTAGTCTCCGGCGATTGTGCCTGCCGGATTGATGCTGCCGCCGATCGTGCCCTGACCGGAGCCTGTGCCTGCGCCCGGCACGTCGTATTTTGTGATCGCGCCGTCAGGAGCCCGCACGTAGCCGTGGTTCACACCGTTGGAATCAATATACTCGCCCTCGTTCGTCCCTGCCGGGTTGATGCCATAGTCGTAGGTACCCTGGCCGGAGCCGGTGCCCGCGCCCGATACATTGAACTCGGTGATCGAGCCGTCCGGAGCGCGCACGAAACCGTGGAGCGCACCATTGTCGTCGATGTAGCCTCCGCCAATGGCCCCTTCCGGGTTGATGCAATCCGGATCACAAGAACCGGTGCCTTGGTACTGACCCGTGCCTGCACCCGGAGCGTTGTAGGTTGTGATCGTCCCGTCCGGAGCGCGCAGAAAGCCGTGCTCCACGTAGTTGTCGTCAACGTAAAATCCCGCGACTGCCCCCGCCGTGTTGATGCTCGAGGCGTAGCCGGTGCCCTGACCGCTGGCGGTGCCCGCGCCCGATACATTGAACTCGGTGAAGGTGCCATCGGGGGCGCGCAGGTAGCCGTGCACCACGCCGCTCGCGTCGACGTAGTCTCCCGCGATCGTCCCCGACGGGTTGATGCTGAAGGCTAACGTGCCCTCGCTGCTGCCCGGAGCCTCGAACTCGGTGAAGGTGCCGTCGGAAGCGCGCAGGAAGCCGTGAGTCAGATTGTTGGCGTCAATGTAAAATCCCGTAATCGCCCCCGCCGTGTTGATGGCGTAAGGGTAAGTGCCCTGCCCGGACCCGGTGCCGGCACCCGGAGCGTCGAATGTGACAATGGTGGACTGCGCGCTTGCGGAAACGCTCAGGGCGAGGATGCAGAGGACGAGGGAAAGCGTCCACTGCGGTAAAACAAGTTTAGTTGGTCTGCCCGTTGGGCCTGTCATGATCATTGATCTCCTTTTTCGAAGTGGGATTAATCGAGCGCGCTTCACTCCTCAGCCGCTACAGGTCTGGCGGCCCTGGACTCGATTCGCTTGCCGACGTACTGCACCGGGGATGTTTGCAACACGCCAGACAGCCGCAGACCCTGTCGCGCGTATCACGACCACTCGGATATCGTGACAAGGTCTGCGCCCGCCTAGATCTCGTGGCCGTGCCGATTCTTAGACCTTCGGCATAACCTCGAGAGTCACCACCGTACGGTGCTCGACGGGGTGGTTACCGGACCCTTCCGCGGTGATGAGAAGGGCGTAGTTGCCCGTCCCCACGCCGGCCGCTGCGCGCGCGGTCACCGTCGCGGCGACGGACAGCGTGGGGCTGAGCTGCGCCGAGCTCGGCGAGACCGAGCACGAAACGCCCGGCGTATTTGATTGGCAGCTCAGGGTTACTCTTCCCGTGTAGCCCTGGGAAATGAGATCCAACGTGTAACCAACCGCAGGACCGCCTGATATGGTCATTGTGGCCGATGGGGAAGCGGCCACGGAAAAATCCTGCGTCGCTTTCTGCCCCGCCAGGATGCTGGCGGACGCGACCACCAACGCCACCAGTCCACCCAAGATACTCAACCGTGTGTTTCTCATACGACTACCTCCTTCTCTGAATTGGTGTGACTACCTGGAAGTCCAGCACCGGGCTGTCCTCCCGTCGAGATTTGAGAACGAGGAGCAACCTTTACCCCAACGAACTCAGCTGCTGTTGCCGGGGCTTTGCTCGCCTCTGACCACACATGCGCGAAAAGGTTGTGAAATCGCACATGCCTCAAGAAACTTTTTGGGTGACGGAAAAGATCGGGGCCGGGCGCCACGCAGAACCTGACAGCCTTCCTTGGAATCTGTGATAGAGTGATGCCCATTGGCGCCGGGTCAACGCCGGGAAACCGTGTCGAGAGCGAGTGATGGATGCCAGCCACGAGGTCACCTTGCTCCTGCGGGGGTGGGCGGATGGGGACCAGCAAGCCCGCGAGCGGCTTATTTCTCTCGTCTATTCGGAACTGCGCCGGATTGCTGCCGGATATCTGCGCCACGAACGCCCCGACCATACCCTGCAACCGACGGCCATCGTTCATGAGGCTTACATTCGCCTGGTCGATCAGCAGAGCCCGAATTGGCAGGATCGTTCTCACTTTTACGGTGTGGCGGCGCGCCTGATGCGCCAGATCCTGGTGGATCACGCGCGCCGCCGGCACGCGGGCAAGCGAGCCGGGGAACACGTGTCACTGGAAGAGAGCGTGAGTTTTGCTCCCGAGCGGAGCGCGGGCCTGGTGGCCCTCGACGAGGCCCTCAACGCCCTCGAAAAACTCGATCCTCGAAAATGCAAAGCGGTCGAATTACGCTATTTTGGCGGGCTTTCGATGGAGGAAACCGCGCAATCGCTGGACGTTTCCGCCGAAACCGCCCGTCGTGACCTGAGGATGGCTGAAGCGTGGCTTCACCAGCAAATGCGCAGCGCGGCCGCGTTCCGGTAGGTGTTCCTTGACGGCTGAACGATGGGCCCGGATCGAGGAAGTGTTTCATCGTGCCCTGGAAACCCCGCCGGAGGATCGTTCCCGCCTCCTCGAAGATTCCTGCGCCGGCGATTCCGAGCTGCGGCGGGAAGTTGAGGCGCTGCTCTCGGGGGCGAGAAGCGCCGACCTCGAGCTCCGGGCGACGGTCCGCCAGGCGGTCGGTTCAGTGGGCTTTCCGCTGTCGGGTCAAACAGTCTTACACTACCGCGTCCTGGAAGGGCTCGGCGGCGGCGGAATGGGGGTGGTCTATAAGGCCCGGGACACGAAGCTGCCCCGGTTCGTGGCCCTGAAGTTCCTGCCTGAATACCTCGCCCACGACAATCTGGCGCTCGAGCGTTTCAAGCGCGAGGCGCGCGCCGCGTCGTCGCTGAATCATCCGAACATCTGCACCATTTACGAAGTCGACGAGTTCGAAAGCCACCCGTTCATCGCCATGGAGCTGCTGGAGGGCCAGACGCTCAAGCACCGGATCGCAGTCAAACCCTTCAAGATCGAAGAACTCCTCGATCTTGCGATCCAGGTTGCAGACTCGCTGGATGTCGCGCACGCACAGGGGATCATTCATCGCGACATCAAACCGGCGAACATTTTCGTGACCAGCCGTGGCCAGGCGAAGATTCTGGATTTCGGCCTTGCCAAGCTGACCGGGCCCGCGACTCGGGACTCGGACTTGGGGAGACTCGGACCGGCAACTGCCAACCGGTTACCGTCCATCGCCCACAGCACGCCCGCGGTATCGATGGACCCCGAACACCTCACCAGCCCCGGTGCGACGGTGGGCACCGTTGCCTACATGTCGCCCGAGCAGGCGCGAGGCGAGGATCTGGACACGCGCACCGACCTCTTCAGTTTTGGCGCCGTGCTCTACGAAATGGCCACTGGCCGCCTGCCGTTTCCGGGCAACACTTCGGCCGAGATTTTCGGCGCCATTCTGAACCAAGCTCCCATGCCTCCCTTACAACTGAATCCGCAATTGCCGTCCAAGCTGGAAGAAATCGTTCTTAAGGCGCTTGAAAAGGATCACGACCTGCGTTGCCAGACGGCTGCCGAGCTGCGCGCCGACCTCAAGCGGTTGAAGCGCGACGTGGATTCAGGGCGTGGCGCCGCCGTGGGCGTAGCGCCCGGCGCAGAAGCTGGCAAGCTGCACTGGCTCCCAGGCGAGACCCCCACGCTGCCGTCGACGTCGGATTCCGCCATCATCGCCGGCCTCATCAAGCGGCACCACAAAGCTGTGATCGCGATAAGCATCCTGGTTGCGGCGACTGTGTGTGGACTCGCGCTGGCGTGGTTCCTGCTGCGCCCCCGGCCCCTGCCTCCCGCGGAATTGACCGAGAAACGTCTCACGTTTAATTCCAGCGACAACCCGGCCGACGGCGGCGCCATTTCTCCGGATGGGAAGTACCTCGCTTACTCCGACTCGGCTGGAATTCACATCAAGCTGCTTTCGACCGGCGACGAGCGGGTGATTTCGAAGCCGGCAGTTCCCGCCGACGCTGGGTGGGGTGTCGCCGGTTGGTTTCCCGACGGCACACGGTTGCTGGCTGGCACGTGGGAACCGGGGCGCACAACCATCTGGACAATCTCAGTGGTGGGACAATCTGCGCGGAAGCTCCGCGACGATGCGTGGGGTTTCGGAGTGTCGCCGGACGGGGCGTACGTTGGTTTCATCCCTAACCAAAACCAAACCCCTACTGGCGAAATGTGGGTGGCGGGTAGCCAGGGAGAAAACCCACAGAAGGTCTTGACGCTGAAAACAAACGAGTGGTTTTCCAGCCCACAGTGGTCGCCGAGTGGACGGCGTCTGGCTTTCATCAGAGAGAATCAAGGCACCCACGCGGGCGTTTCCGTCGAAACCTGCGACGTGAAGGGCGCGAATCGTACCGTGGTGGTATCGGTGTCGGGCCCGGGCGTGTCTCTCCAAGACTTTTTGTGGCTGCCGGAGAGCCGGATCGTCTACTTGCAGAGGGAATCCGATGATCAGGCTTTGACCGGCGCCATCTTCGAAGACGCCAGATACGACCTGTGGCAGCTCGGCATCGATGCGGCGGCGGGGACTTCGATTGGTAAACCGAAGCGGATCACTCAATGGGTGGGA
>JASHQD010000093.1 GCA_030037755.1 Terriglobia bacterium | reverse complement strand
CAGTCCTTCGACCTCAACAACCTGGGGCTCCGGTTCGGGGGTGGTCTCGTCGTTGGCCCGGCGGAGCTCTGTTTCGAAATCGAGGTCCCGCGTCTGATAACCGGGCGTATCCACATTCGCCATGTTGCTTACGATCAACTCCTGGCGCTTTGCAGCCAGGTCGAGATAGTGCTCGATGCGCCCCGTGATCTCGTTATCGAACAAACTCACAGCCAACCTCCCGTTCTCTCGGCGGAAGCCGGTACTCGCGAATCTTGTTGCGAACCGTGCGCAGGCTGACGCCGAGCATGGCCGCCGCGCGCGTACGATTGCCCCCGGTCGCCTCGAGCGTCCGTTCCACGAGCTGTTTTTCCACCTCGCGGAGAGTCAGACCAGCCTCGAGGGTGTTCACGTCCCGCTCCGCTTCGGGGAAATCGATTCCCTCAAGAATCTCGCGTCCCACCAGCGGTCCTGGTGAAAGAGCCAGGCCACGCCTTACGAAGTTCTCCAGCTCGCGAATGTTTCCGGGCCAGCTGTACTCTTTCATTCGTTGCAGAAGGTCCGCCGTAAAGCGCATCCCCGCCCCGGCCCGGGAATATTTGGCTATAAAGTGCGCGACAAGATCAGGAATGTCGTCCGCGTGCTCGCGCAAGGACGGCAGTGCCAGGGGCACGACGTTGAGCCGGTAATAGAGGTCCTGCCGGAACGCGCCCTCCTGGATCAGTGCGCGAAGCGACCGGTTCGTAGTCGCGACCACCCGGACGTTTACTTTTAGGGGCTGGGTGTCGCCAAGACGGTCCACTTCTCTTTCCTGCAGAACGCGAAGCAGCTTGGGCTGAAGATTCAGAGGCATTTCGCCGATCTCATCGAGCAAAAGTGTGCCGGTATGCGCCAGCTCAAATTTGCCCTGCCGGTTCGCCGTCGCGCCGGTGAAGGCGCCGCGAACGTGCCCGAACAATTCGCTTTCCAACAGGTGCTCGGGAAACGACGCGCAGTTAACGGCCACAAAGGGCCCGCGCGATCGCGCGCTGCATCCGTGAATGAAACGAGCCAGAACTTCCTTTCCGGTGCCGCTCTCAGCCTGAATGAGGATGTCTGCTTCAGCTCGTGCCACCTGCCGTGCACGCTCAAAAACCGCTCTCAACGGACCGCTGCCGAGGACCGGCGAGTCGGGGGCCGGTGTGTTGCCGGGCACGACGGCCGGGGAGATGCCTACAGCGCGTCCGGCCGCGGCAATCAATTGGTCGAAAGCCACCGGCTTGATCAGGTAGTCGACGGCGCCGCATTTCATGGCTGTGACCGCGTCCGACACGCTGCCGAAGGCGGTAAGAACGATGATTGCCGTCTCAGGCCGCAGTGCCCTCACGCCGCGGATCACTTCCAAGCCCGTTCCGTCACCCATTCGCATATCAGTGACGACCAGCGGACAGGGCGTTGACCGGAAGACCGCCAGGGCTTCGTTCTTGCCGCTGGCGCTTCGCACCCGCCAACCGTCGCGGCGAAAACTCGCTTCCAGCGCCAGGCGCATACCCAATTCGTCGTCAACGACCAGAACATCTCTCATGCTTGACCCCGAGTACCGGAAAACTCAGACTGAAGATAGTGCCCTGTCCCACGGTGCTCTTCACTTCGAGCTCTCCGCCATGCTGATCCATTACTCGCCGGCAGACTGCCAGCCCGAGACCCGGGCTGGATTGTCGCGTGGTAAATCCAGCTTCAAAGATCCTGGCGAGATGCTCAGGCGAGATGCCCACACCCTCATCTTCAAAAGCAACCCGGACCCAAGGCACGCCGCCGTGGAGTTCCTTGGCGAGGCTAATCGTCATGGTTCCGCCCGCGGACATGGCCCGAAACGCATTGATTGCGACATTGAAGAAAGCTTGTTGCAGGCGATACTCGTCCCCTTCGATGAACACTCCGCTCTCCGTCGTCATCCATCGAATCGCCATCCCCCTTTGCAGCGCCAGCGGCTGAAGGAATTCCATAGTCCTGCTGAGAAGTTTGACGAGATCAAGCGGCACTGTCGTCAGAGGAGTGTCCGCGTAGAAGTTGAGCACGTTGTTTACAGTGGCGGAAAGAGCGCGCAGCCCCGCTTGAAGGTGCACAACCCACTCGGAAATCTGAGGCTCATGCCGAGTGGCATCCCTCACCAGACCGGCAAACAGTTCCAGGCTGCCGAGAGGGTTTCGAATCTCATGGGCCAGAAGCGCCGTGATTTCGGCCAGCGCCTTCATTCGCCTCGAGAGTTCGATCTCTTCCTGGATTCTTCGTTGTTCAGTGATATCGCGCAAAATGACCACCCGCTCCCTGCTGCCCGGTATCGGCGCGCAGGTGATGCTGATGGTTGTGGGCTCGGCCGTTCCCTTGATTACCCAGACACGTTCCTCCCCCGCAGCCGGAACGTCGATTCGGGCGAGAATCTGTGCGAGCGGAGCGGGTATCGGTTCAGCGCTGTCGTCCGATGCAGCAGCGGACGCCAACAGGCGGCGGGCCACGTCATTCGCATACCGGAGTTCGATAGGAGGGCCTATCACCATGACGCCGCAAGGCAGGTTTTCCAGAATATAGCCAAGCCGAGCCCGCATTCGCTCGTTCTCTGCAATGCTGTCCGCGAGATCGCGGTTCCGAAGCTCTAACTCCCGGCGCAGCCGGCCAACTTCCCCCTGCAGAACGTCGTACGAATGTTGCAGGGAGCCCGCCGCCGAAGAGAAGACCTCAAAAGCCTCGGCCAGCATCACCGGATTCGCTGCGTCCTTGAGACTTTTTTGCCGGGTGGTGAGCAAAGAAGGCATAGTTGACGCGAACAGGCCTTGCATGCCCGGTGCCAACTAAGCGTCTTTTAGAATAAGAGTTTTCTTATTGAGGTCGCCGGCTTAGTCGTAACCTAATGTGTTCCTGCAGGATAGTGGGACTACCCTCCGACAGAATGAATGCACGCTCGATTACGTGGCGCAATTCCCGTACGTTGCCCGGCCAGGCGTGCCGCTCGAGTGTGAGCCGGGCTCCCTCCGAGATCGCCTTTTCCCCCTGCCCGGCCTCGGCACAGAATTCCCGCAGGAAGCGCCGGGCGAGCGGCATGATGTCTTCCAGCCGCTGCCGCAAGGGTTGAAGGTCGATCGGAAAAACGGACAGGCGGTAGTAGAGGTCCTCGCGGAAGGCTTTCTGCGCCACCCGATCATCAAGATTCGCATTCGTCGCTGCGATCACCCTGACGTCCACCCGGACGATGTCGGAGCTTCCCAGCCGTTGTACCTCGCCTTCCTGGAGAAAACGCAACAGCTTGGCTTGCATGCTCAGGGGCAGTTCTCCGACTTCGTCGAGGAAGAGCGTTCCGCCGTGAGCAGAATGGATGCGACCTGGCCGCGACTGAAACGCGCCGGTAAAGGCGCCTCGCGCGTACCCAAAGAGCTCGGACTCGAGCAGGGGCTCGGGGATGGCAGCGCAGTTGACGGTGATGAAGGGTTGACCCTGACGCGGGCCCACCAGGTGAACGGCGCGCGCCACCAACTCTTTGCCCGTCCCGGTTTCGCCCGTCAGCAAGACAGTTGTATTGCGGTGCGCCACCAGGCGCACAAGCCGGCACACATCCTGCATTGCCGGGCTCACACCAACCATGTCCGGCAAGGGCTCGGAAAGCTCTTCGTCGAGATTCTCAAGGGAGGCGGACGGGGCCTGTTCGGCGGGTGGAAGAGACGGTGCGTCGCGCGCAGGAGACGG
>JASHQD010000092.1 GCA_030037755.1 Terriglobia bacterium | reverse complement strand
GCGCCCCCAGCGTGGCATAGTGGATGCGCAGTTCGGGAAGGGTCTCGCCATCCTTGAAATGGAAATTGTGGATGATGAAGTCGCCTTCCTTCGGCGTCGGTGCTCTAGCGGCAGTGTCCCCACCGCCGCAGAGGGCGGAAGCAGCGGCCGGAATCGCGAAAAGCAGGATCAGACCCAAGAACCAGGGTTCAGGGGATTGCCGATTGCTGAGTGCCGATTTTCGATTGCGCCCCGTCAATCGGCAATCGTCAATCGTCAATCGTAAATCGGCAGTCCCTGACCTGGTCCCGATTTCGCTACTTGACATTGATGAGCCCCCGGCATTTCTTCGCCCCGCAACCGCACTTGACGTGCTCGAAGTGCCAGCCGAAGTTATAATCCACAGTCAGCTCTTCGCCTTTGCGGATGGGACGAAGGCTGAAATAGAGAATGTGCGCTTTCAGGATGCGCGTCTCGAGGTTCGGCTCGCAAGAATGATTGATCAGCTCCGCGCCGGAACCGCCGACCGATCCGTCGATCGTCCAGTAAGGGTCGAGCTCGAACAGGTAGTGCGTGTCCTCGCGGCGTTTGGCCTCGCGCCGGTTGATCTTTTCGCCGGTATATTCGATCACTTTGCGCCCGTGCGGAATGCGCTGGTCCGCGTAGACGCCCAGGCGATGAATAGGCGATTCGCCGAGGCGCAATTTGAAACAAATATATCGCACGTCCAGACTTGGATTGCTGAGGAAGGCGGTTCTGGTCTCGGTATGCATAATTAGGGACCCCTAGTCCCTAACCCCTGATATGGAACTTGATATCTTACAGGCAAACGCCCTTGACGCGTTGCAACTCCTGATTCGCACGCCATCGGTGAATCCCTCGATCGATCCCGAACACGGGTCGGGCGAGGCCGAGATCGCTCGTGTGGCGTGCGAATGGCTATCGTCGCGCGGCGTGCGAGGCTGGACGGAGGACGCCGGGCCCGATGACGGGGAACGATACGAATCCGGCGGTCATAGACCGCCGCTACAGCGGGTGAATGCGGTCGCCGGGATTGGCGAGGGCAAGGGGCGCACGCTGGTGCTTTGCGCGCATCTCGATACCGTCGCGACCGCCGGCATGACGATTCCGCCGTTCGAGCCGCGGGTCGAGGCCGGACGCGTTTACGGTCGCGGCGCTTACGACATGAAGGGCAGCGCCGCGGCGATCATGGCGTCGATGGTGACGCTCGCGCAGGAATCGCTCCCCGGACGCGTGCTGGCCGCGCTTGTGGCCGATGAGGAATACGCGAGCCTGGGCGCCCAGGATTTCATCCGTCGTCATCGGGCCGACGCTTGCGTGCTGACCGAACCGAGCGAGGGTCGCCTCGTGCTCGCGCATAAAGGCTTCGTCTGGATCGAGATCACCACGCGGGGGCGCGCGGCGCACGGCAGTCGCTGGGACCTGGGAGTGAGCGCGATCGCTTCCATGGGGCGGATCATCAGCGCGCTTGACGAATTCGATCGCACCGAACTGCGCCGGCGCACGCATCCCCTGCTTGGTCCGGCATCCGGGCATGCCTCCATGATTTCGGGCGGCAGCGGCCTGTCCACTTATGCCGAGAAATGCGTGCTGCAAGTCGAGCGGCGGACGCTGCCGGGCGAGTCGACGGCCGCTGTGCTGGACGAGGTCACGCAGGTCGTCGAACGGGCCGGCTGTAGCGCGTCGGTCCCAGGCGCGGGCGGGAACGCTGAAATCCGAATACTGCTGGATCGTCCGCCGCTCGTCTGCGATCGCGACGCGCAGATTGCGCTTGCGGTCCGCGAATCCGCCACCGCGGTGACGGGCCGCGCGCCTGAAGAAATCGGGGTCGGCTACTGGATGGACGCGGCACTGTTCGCCGCCGCCGGCATTCCCACCGTTAACTACGGACCCGCAGGCGCCGGGGCTCACGAAGCCGTCGAATGGGTTGATCTCGATTCCGTCACCAGCTGCGCACAGGTGTTGATCGAAACCGCGCGGCGGTTTCTAGGTGTCAGGTGCTAGTCCCTTTATCGTAAGATTCTGCCCTTTTCTGGCAGGATATCTTGGCCACTTCGGTTTGGCCCTTTGTTCATACGGTTCGGAGGTCTCCACCTGCTGACTGTTGACTGTCGACTGTCGACGTGTAGCCTCTTTGGTTCCGGCTCTGCCGGGTTAGGTATTGGGAGCCAGGAATTGCCGATTTGTAATTGGCGATTGCCGATCGACGCGCCCAATCGAAAATCGGCAATCGTCAATCGGCAATCTCTGACACCTCGCACGTAAATGTTATAATCAGTGATTAGAAAGCGCTCTTACCTATGAGACTTGGGATCGACCTTGGAACAACTCGCGTGGTCACCGCTTATGTGGACCGCGGCAATTACCCGGTGGTTGTGTTTGACGCGCCCGATGGCGCTTCCAGCGATTGGTTTCCGCCGCTGGTCGCCGTGCGTGGCAACGAGCGGGTGTACGGCTGGAAAGCCTGGCAGGCTCAGCAGGAGTCCGGCTGGACGATTCTCCGCAGTGTGAAGCGATTGCTCGAAGAAGCCGGGCCGGAAACGCGCATCCAGTTGGCGGAGCAGTGCGTCCCCATGCAGCAATTACTGACGGAACTGGTCGCCTCGTTGCGGGACAATCTGCTAACGGGATCGAATCTGCCTGCCGCGTCCAAGTCCGAGCCCCTTGAAGTGATGCTCGGCGTGCCCGCGAACGCGCACAGCAATCAGCGATTTCTGACCGTCGAAGCATTCCGCCAGGCCGGATTCCAGGTTTTGGGGCTGCTCAATGAGCCTTCCGCGGCTAGCATCGAATTCGGGCATCGCAATCGCAAGACGCGCAGCGGCAGTTCGCGCATCCTGGTTTACGATCTCGGCGGCGGCACTTTTGACGCTTCACTGGTGGAACTGGGCGACACCTCGCACGCCGTGATCGCATCCGAGGGGATCAGCACCCTGGGCGGCGACGATTTTGACGAGGTTCTGGCGGATTTGGCGCTGGAAACGGCTGGAATCGACGAGGAAGAGCGCATCAGCCTCACGCAAGCGGAGACATTCCGGCTGCAAGAGGAGTGCCGCCAAAAGAAAGAGGCTCTGCACCCGAACACGCGCCGGCTGGCGGTGGATCTCGGCGCGGCGCGCGAGGGCTGGCCCGACGTCTCGCTCACGACCGAGGCCTTCTACGACCGGTGCCGGCCGCTGATCCAGGAGACGCTGCACGCGGTCGAGGATCTGCTCAGTTTCTCCGACGGAAGCGGCGCCACGCAGGCTGCCGGCGGGGGAGGTGGCGAGCCGCGCCTGGAAGCGCTTTATGTGACCGGCGGCGCGAGCGAATTGCCGCTGGTTTCGCGCATTCTGCGAGAGCAGTTCGGCGGACGCGTGAAGCGATCGGCTTACACGCGCTCGGCCACGGCCATCGGTCTGGCGATTCAGGCTGACGCGCAGGCCGGCTATCGCCTGAGCGATAAGTTCATGCGCTATTTCGGCGTCTGGCGGGAGGCCGAGGGCGGACGGTCGGTGGCGTTCGATCCGCTGTTCGTCAAGGGCACATCGCTGCCCGCGCCCGGCGATCCACCGGTAGAACGCAGCCGTTCGTATGCGGCGGTCCACAATATCGGGCATTATCGATATCTCGAGTGCAGCCACCTGACCGACGAAGGCCGGCCCGCCGGCGATATCACCGTCTGGGATAACATCCGGTTTCCATTTGATGAGGCCTTGCGCGACGAGAAGGAGTTGAAGGTAGTCGAAGTGGCGCGGCTGGGCAACGGGACCATGGTTGAGGCGGAGGAGCGCTACAGCTGCGACGCCGGTGGCGGCGTGACCGTGACCATCAGCAGCCTGACGGGTGGATACGATCGAAGCTATCGCCTGGGGCGCTGGTCGGCCGAGGAGCCGCCCATCATTCCGGCCAAGCGCAAAGCCGCCAAGCCGCGGGCGACCCGGAAGAAGACGGAATCGAAGTAGCCCGTCGATCGAGCAGCGATCTGGCAGCCAACCCACAGCGCCGCCGGTTCATCATCGCTTAAATGCGCAGAAACCCGAGCCCAGACCGAAGGCCCTCCGTCCTGCTCTGCGGGCGCTGCCTGATTCTGCTGGTTGTGGTGCTGCTGGCGGTTACGGCCATAGCCATCGCAAAAAAGAAGAAGCAGCAGCAACCGACGGACCTGCCGAGCCGCATCGCGTCGATTGCGCAGCAGCTTTGGGGCGTGCCGCTCGACGAGTCCGAGCCGCTGACCAGCCAGGTCGAGAAGCTTGTGCTCGACCACATGAGCCAGTGGTTCGCCTCGAACCCGCCCCCGGCGCAGACGCCGCCCGGCGGCACGCCGTACGCGGTCACTGTCCGCCGTCAGATCGAGGACCTGTTTGGCGGCCTGCACAGCCCGGTGTACGCGAACGCCAACACTTTCGAGCGTCCGTTCGGAGACGGTCAGCTTCTGCTGGCGGGATACACACTCGGTTGGAGCGACTTCGATCGCGTCAACGTCGTGGCGCTGTACCAGGTCCATGGATCGGCCGTGCAGCAAGTTGCCTTGACGCATTTCCTTCCCGACGTGGACCTTCGATTCCACATCTTCGCCCCGCCGTCATCCGTGACCGGACAGTTCTGGTTCATGATTTATGGGAATCGGATGGGCAAGAGCGCCCCGCGCCTGAGCGCCGAGCTTTACGCGTTCGACGGCCAGACGCTCAAGTCGCTGTGGAAAATCCAGGACGTGTACGACGGCAAGTTTTCATTCACGCCGGACAGTGGCCGGATCGTCATGAGTTATCTCAAGGAAGACGAACTGACGCAGGCGATCGCATCCAACAGCCAGGTGATCCGGCACGAGGCGGCGTACCACGTCGCGCCGGACGGATTCGCGCTGGAATATGATCGCTGATCCCCCCGATGGTTACTTGTTTACGCGCTCCAGGTAGGTCCCGGACTCCGTATCCACCCGGATGGTCTCCCCGGCGTTGATGAAGGGCGGGACGTTCACCACCAGTCCCGTCTCCATGGTGGCCGGCTTCTGCACGTTGGTGGCTGATCCGCCCTTGATGCCCGGCTCGGTGTCCACAATCTTCAGATCGACCGTCTGCGGCAGGGCGATGTCAATGGGACGCCCTTCGTAGTACTCCACCTTGAGGACCACATCGGGCACCAGGTAGGGCGCGCGGTCGCCGACCACGTCTTTGTGCAGATGGATCTGCTCGTAGTTGGCCGTATTCATGAAGTAGTAGGAATCGCCGTCGGAATACAGGTACTGCATCTCGGTTTCGTCGATCACCGCGCGCTCCACGTCGTCGGTGGAGCGGAAGCGATAGTCGGAAATCGCGCCGGTCCGCAGTTGGCGCATCTTAGCCTGGACGAACGCGCGCAGATTGCCGGGGGTCCGGTGCTCGGCCTTATAGATTGAGTAAAGTTCGCCGTTGTGCTTGATCACCATTCCCGGGCGAAGATCGTTTGCTTGCATGGGGTTATCCTCGAACTCGATTGTGGGATGAGGCGTCGAACCAGGAAGGAGGATTTCGATTAACCCTGCCCTGCACGAAGCCGGAAGTCTTATTGTAACGGGGCGTTGCGAAGAGCGTCAACACCGCTCGCAAACAATGCTATGGCACGCGGTGGGCTCAGGCGTTAAGGAGGTTACCGCGTTTCCTAAGCAGAACGGGCAGGTACTTTTGAGCGTCTTCAAACGCCACATCGGGTATGACAAAGCGAACTCCTGGAGGCGCGTGGGTTTCGATGAGGTCGCGCACGCGGCGGCCGAGGACGGCCCGGATCAGGATATTCACATCGAGAACAACCATCTCAACGCGTCATGGTTTTTCTGCGCCGCATCACCTTGAAATCGCTCACCAGATCTTCTTCATCGACATCCGCCAGCGTCTGGGCGAGGCGGTCGGCAGCAGCCTTGAGCTCCGAGATTTCGGCAGATTTGCGCCGGCGGCGACGCGTCGGGACATACACACCAAGAGTCTCGCCGCGGCGGGTGACGGCAACCGGCGTGTCTGACTTGAGAAAACTGGCGATTCGCTAAGTTCACGGACGCCGACTTTGACTGTGGTCATAGAACGGGCCAAGCCTCCTGGAGTTGGTGTACATCGCGGTGTACACAGAGTGCAAATACCCCGGAGCCTTTCGGTAAGGCGCGCTGGAGGCCGTGCTCCTGCGGGCAGCCAGCCCGGCGGGGCTACGGGTTCTGTTGTTGATCCTGCGACTTGAGGCTGCGCGCGCTCTCGTCCTTCGACTCGTGTAGCCACGCGACATCCGATTGCGTGTCGCCGAAGCGGCGCAATCCCGTGGCCCGGATCTCGGAATCAGGCACTTTGTGAAGTGGAGTGTAGCGGGGATGGTGGGATTCCTTATAGGGATCGTTGCTGGCGGCGTTGTAACAGCAGATCATCGACCAGCGCGGCTGGTCCGAATGGTTCTGGTCCGAACGATGCAGCAGGTTGCAGTCAAAGAAGAGGGTATCGCCGGGGTCCATCTCCACGTAAACCAGCTCCATCCTCTTCAGGACTTCGTTTACCCGATCCATATCCGCGCCGGCCTGATCGCCGGTCAGGACGTGATCGATGCGGCCGAGGCCATGGGATCCTCGAATCACCTGCAGGCAGCCGTTCTCTCTTGTCGCAGGATCGACGGCAATCGATGCGCTGCACAGCAGCGGAAAGAGCACACCGTTCTGATACCAGTAACCGTAATCCTGGTGCCACGTCCAGGCGCCGCCGACTTTCGGGTCTTTCATGATCATCTTCGAGTGATAGTGATAGACCTCGCCGCCGAGCAGCTTCTCCGCTGAATTGACGATCGATTCCGAGCGCGCGAACATGCCATACAACGTGTCCCCCGGATGATTCCAGAGCGACAGCCGGACCGTCCCGCCTTCGCCGTCGCCCTTGCCGAAAGAATGCTGATCGAGTTCGCGATCCTCTTTGGCGGCGCGCCGCAGCAGTCCGATTTCCTCGGCGTCGAAGAAGCCCTTGGCGAGCACGAACCCGTTCTCCTCGTACTCCCGCACCTGATTCTCATTCAGAGGACCGCTAGCCATTTTCTTACCTTCCTAGTTCAGGCTGTAGCGGCGGTGTCCTCACCGCCGCATCCAGATCATCTCTGCTTCGGCGGTGAGGACACCGCCGCTACAGGCCCGATTGCCGAACCCCGCTCTTACCCCGCCGCCGCCTGCCGCGCCTCACGCATTTTGAGCTGCCGCATCATCTTATCGGTTTCGCGATATGCTTCCTCGACCCAATCCACGATCTTGTTCGGGTCAGGCGAATACTCGAGCTCGATGCTGACCGCACCGTTGAAACCCGTGTCCCGGATCGCTTCGAGATATGGCATGAATTCGACCACTCCACGCCCTGGCGGCAGATCGCCGTGCTTCTTCCCGTCGCAGTCGGAGAGATGAACGTGCGCGATGCGCCCCCGCAGATCCTGGATCTCGCTCGCCGGAGTGTGAGTGAGGGCGAGATGAGAGATGTCGAGGTTAGCCTTGACACTCGGCCGCGCCACGTCGTCGAGAAATCGGCGCATTTCCTTGACGTTGTTCACCAGCGAGAGGTGAAAGGGCTCGAGTTCGAGTGCGATCTCGAGGCCGAGGCTCGCGGCATAGTCGCCGAGTTCCTGCACGGAGTCTACGCCCCATTTCCATTGATCGGCGGGCGTGATCACTTCCTGCTGCCAGATGTATTCCCCGAGCACCAGCAGCAGGTTGCGCGCGTTTAAGTCATAGCCAAGATCGAAGTGCTTACGGGCCCGGTCGATATGGAAGCGGCGCACGGTGTTGTTGAAATCCGCGATGCCCAGAGCCACGCAGACCACGGAAACCACCGGCAGGCCCTGCTCGCGGCACGTATCGCGAATCAGGCGGCGTTCTTTGATGTCGGTTTCGAGCGGATCGGCAAAAATGTCGATGCTGTCGAACCCGATCTGGCGCGTCTTGCGGATACCTTCTGCGGTTCCAACCGGGGAACCAAACCAGGCGGAGTTAATGAGTCCGAGTTGCATAGCAGGCTCCTTCTCACTAAGCCGATAACAGAAGTTTTTCACAGACGGATGCCGAGGGTCAACTTGACTCGATCACTCCGGCCGCGGGGGAGCCAATTTCGAGTCTTGGTCGCTCTCCGGGGTCGCTCAGAAAGAAGTGTGGGCCCCTTAAGGCTCTATCGGCCCTCGAGAACCTCGCCCACACGGACCAGGCGCCGCTCCTCGAGCGACCGGTAGCAGGCTTCGACCAGCGCCATCGTCTCCAGGTTGTCCCGCCCGCTGATTTCGGGCTCGGTCCCGCGCGCGACGGCGTCGAGAAGTTGGCCCATGGTTCCCGAGAACGCGTCCGGAAACCACACCTCGGGCCAGCGCGGCGCAAACAGGTAGCCCGGACGCCGCTTGGTGGTGAAGTCGATCGTGCTCGGCTGGCGATTGGGATACGCCGGCCAGCCGATCGTCCCGTGCGCCATGCCGTCGGTGCCCTCGACGCGCCAGCGAATGTGATGATCCTTGACGGCGCCATCGGGACCGGGCCCGGCCCAGACGTCGTCCCAGGCGGCGGCCCGCAAGCCGTCCGGGTATTCGAGAATGTAGAGGCAGATGCCGTCCGTGTGTGCGAACTTCGTGCGCGGATCCTGCCGCGCGCTCACGAAGACCGTCTCCGGCGTTCCAAAGAGAAACCGGAAGCAGTCCAGGTGATGGATGCTCATGTTGAGCAGCGTCAGCCGGCCGTAATTCCGCAGCCAGGCTTGCCAGTGCAGAACGGCGCGCATGTCGATGGTCGCGATCACCGGCGTGCCCAGCTCGCCGCGATCGAGCAGCGCCTTGAGCGCGCGGATCGACTGGTCGTAGCGCATGTTCTGATTCACGCCCAGCGTGATTCCGGCCTCGCGGCAAAGACGCACGATCTCCAGCGCGTCCGGGTAGGTGACCGCCAACGGCTTCTGGCAGAGGATGCCCCTGACGTGCCCGCCTTGCGAGACCGCCTCGTGAACCACGTCGAGTTGCCGGTCGGGCGGAATGGCGATGTCGACGATCTCGACAGCGGGATCGCGCAGCAGCTCGCTATAAGTCGCGTAGGATTTGGGAACGCCGCGCAGCGCGGCCACGTGCCGTGAGTTTTCCGGATCGTCGGAAGCGATCGCCACCACGTTGAAACCGGCGTTCGCGTAGGCGACCAGCTGAATGTCGCGGACGATGAATCCGGCGCCGACCACTCCGATGCCCAGGTGTTTTCCGGCGGGATTCGACATCGCCGGCAGCAGCTCGAAATCGAGATCGGCGATCATAAATGTTCCATAAGTTACAGCTGTAATTTCATCTCGTGCCGATTCTCCCATACCGCCAGTGGCGCATGTCAACGCGAGGCCGCGGCGGGTGGTGTCCTGATCTCGCGCTGGGGCGGCTTTTTGTACAGTGCCAGGAACATCCGCGTGCACGTCGCGGTAAGCGACTCGAAGGCTGGCTGAGCCCGGCCCAGAAACATTGTAAACATTCGGAACATTCGCTACCGTGCAAAACGTCTTATACCTTTACCTGCCGCCACAAGCCTGCTAGGCTCCAGCTGTCCGTTGAAACTGCTGTGATTAGCCATCAGATTCCGTCTTCATCTTCGGACTCGTCAACGTCGCCGCCTTCAGCTCGGTCTGGAGGCAATTTCCAGGAAGGCAGAGCGCCTGGAGGGGAGTTTGCAGCTCACCTTGAAAGAGAACTGTTCGAGATCCTGGCGTGAACGCCGCCCGGCGACAGAATCCCCAAAGCCAACCAAAGCCATTAGGGCTAAGAGCTTCAAAATGAGTAATTTAGTCGAGAATTCGCCTTTGCCAAAGCCACTAAGGTCATCTTCTCTGTTTTCAGTGAGTTACGACGAAAAAAGGGCTGTTTTCAGCAAAAGGCAGGCTCAGGGAGGCCTCTCCAAAGCCAGCAAAGCCATTAGGGTTAACTGCCATAGAATCAAAAGATTAGGTCAGATATGACCATTGCCAAAGCCATTGAGGCTAAATCACTTATTTTCATAAGGTTGCGCCGAAAAAAAGGCCGTTTTTTTGAAAAGGGCAGTGTACATGCAGCTTTTCGCCTGCAAAGCCTCACGGGACCGGCTTTCCGGTTACACTTTGTTACACTTGGGCCCACTCTAGCGGCGGTTTCCCTACCGCCGCTTCGGATGAGCGTCGCTTCAGCGGTGGGGACACCGCCGCTACAGCGCGATTCTACGACTTGCCTCGCGAAGGGCCTGCCATGCAAACTGTATGCCGTTTCTCTGCCGCCGCCTGCGCCCGCATGCGGTCACAGAGGCAGCTAAAGTATGACCGTTGCCAGGAGGGGTTATGTCCGACTATCAGAAACAGATGATCGTCCGCTGGTTTGAAGAAGTCTGGAACAAGGGCCGGCGCGAAGCCATCGACGAGATGCTGCTTCCCGATACCGTGCTCCACGACGGGGAAAACGACACTCGCGGACCCGGGGAGTTCAAGATCTTCTACGACCGGATTAACGCCACGCTCTCCGACATGCGCATTACGCCGCACGAGGCGATTTCGGAAGGCGATTACGCAAGCCTGCGCTGGTCGGTGACGGCGCGCCACACCGGCGACGGTCTCGGCATCCCGCCGACCGGCAAAGAAGTGCGCACGACGGGAATGACCCTGATTCGCTTTCACGACGGGAAATTTGCCGAGGCATGGCAGAACTGGGACATGCTCGGCTTGATCCAGCAAATGACCGGAGCGGCCCCGGCCCCGGCCCCGGGCGTTTATGTCGCCGGCCGATGACGTCGTTGTGGTGCTGGCTTCCAGCCTGGAGATCAGCAGGGCAGGCTAAAGGCCTGCACCACAAGCACACTGCGATGGACAGCTACGCGCGCGGACCCAAATTCGACTTGGCCTGCAAGACGACGCATCAGGTGCTGTGCGAAACGGCGGCCAAATTCCCGGACCGCGACGCGCTGGTCGTTCGTCATCAAGACGTCCGACTGAGGTGGACCGGCCTCGTGGAACAGGTGGAGCGTGCGGCGCGCGGGCTGATCGGCCTCGGTCTCGAACCCGGCGATCGCGTGGGTGTGTGGGCGACGAACTGCGCCGAATGGATCTATCTGCAACTGGGCTGCGCGCGCGCTGGGCTTGTGCAGGTGAATGTGAACCCCGCCTATCGCGCCCACGAACTGCGCTACGTCCTGAAGAAATCGGGGATGAAGGTGCTGGTACTGCGTGCCTGCGACGCGCGCGCCGATTACAAATCGGTCCTGCAGGAAGCAAGCTGCGGCCAGGACACCGCTCTGCGCCACGTCATCTGCCTCGGCGACGAGTCATGGGACCGCATGATTGCAGGAGGCCGCGACGCCGGCCCGGGTCCAACCGATTGCGAGGACGTGATCAACATTCAGTACACCTCGGGAACCACGGGATCGCCCAAGGGCGTGCTGCTCACGCACCATAACCTCGTCAACAACGGCCGCATCATGGCCAACGGGATGCGCATTTCAGAACAGGACCGCATCTGTATCGCGGTGCCGCTTTACCACTGTTTCGGCTGCGTGATCGGGACCATGGCGTCGATCACGACCGGCGCCGCCATGGTCTTTCCTGCGCCAACCTTCGATCCGCTCGCCACGCTGCAGGCGATCGAGAAGGAGCGGGCCACCGCGATCTACGGCGTGCCCACCATGTTCATCGCTGAGCTGCAGCATCCCGAATTCTCGCGCTTCGATCTCACGAGCCTGCGGACGGGGCTGATGGCGGGCGCGCCTTGCCCGATCGAAATCATGAAGCGCGTGGTCGAAGACATGCACTGCGCCCAGATGACAATCGCCTATGGCCAGACGGAGTCGTCGCCGGGGATCACCATGGTGGACGTGGAAGACCCGCTCGACCGGCGCGTCTCCACCGTCGGGCGCGCCTGCCCCGAGACGGAGGTGAAGATCGTCACCGTTGACGGCAGCACCGCGCCCGTGGGCGAGCAGGGCGAATTGTGCGCGCGAGGCTACATGGTGATGAAGGGCTACGACCAGGACCCGGAAGCCACGGATCGCGCCATCGACAGCGAGGGCTGGCTACACACCGGCGATCTCGCCGCCATGCGGCCCGATGGGTATTTCCGCATCACGGGCCGGCTGAAGGACATGATCATCCGCGGCGGCGAGAACATTTATCCGCGCGAAGTCGAAGAGTTTTTGTACGCGCACCCGAAGATCTCCGATGTCCAGGTGGTCGGCGTGCCGGACGAGAAGCTGGGCGAGACCGTGGCGGCCTGGATCAGGCTGAAGAGCGGCGAGAACGCAACGGAGGATGAGATTCGCGAATTCTGCCGCGGGCGGATCGCGCATCTGAAGATTCCGCAGCATATCCGCTTCGTCGAATCGTTCCCGATGACGGTCACCGGAAAGGTCCAGAAGTACGTGATCCGACAGATGGAGATCGAAAGATTGGGCCTGGAGAAGGCGGCGCAGATTGAAACAGCGTGAGCGAGTAAAGCCTCTGGCGAGAAGCGTGCCGTCGGCTCAATTGGGGATCCGAAACCGCTATCCGAATGGAGATCTGCTCGTTCGATCCGGCGCGGTGTATCCCAGAACTATTGCCGGAATTTGGCGGGCTTGCCGAGAGCCTGACAAGAAAGAGGTGCCTATGTCACAACGAGTGCGCGAGCCTCAAGCTCTCAACGAAGCAGCGGGTCGTCATCAACCGGGTCAGGCGACGTTCCGAGCCATCCTGGCCGAAGACATTGAGTGGAAGGCTTTCGCGGCGTTCCCACCGGAGGCACGCCTGGCGGTCCTGGTTGGCAACCCCTCGGAGCAAGGACCGTATATGGTCAGGGTCAAAGTGCCTCGTGGCGTGAAACTGATGCCTCACCGGCACCCCGAGGACCGCATTTACACCGTAATTTCCGGCGTCTTCTACGTCGGCTTGGGCGATCAATTCGATGCCGATAAGCTGGAGGCGTACCCACCCGGTGCGGCGATCATTCTGCCGGGCAATACCTCCCACTTCCACTGGGCAAAATCCGGCGAGTACGTCACGCAGGTGACGGCGATCGGTCCGCTCGGCCTGGAATATGTCAACTCGAAAGACGATCCGCGGAATTTCGCGGCTAATCCATAACGTCGGTCACGATGCGCAGGCTCGGAATCGCGAGGGCTTGGAACAAGAGCCCAACAATCCTTCGACCGTTCATGACAGTCCCCAGCGCGTATCCCTCAGTGGAGCGATCGCGTGGCGCAGTATTGGCACTGGAGGCGACCTATTGGCACCTCCAAGCCCTGAGCATCCCCTCTGACCTCCGGCAGCTCTGGCTAAGCCTTTTCCCATTAGAGCCTTTCCTTAGGCGCCGGGTAGGCTCGTTTGGAATGCAGAGTGCGCTAGCGAGGGACGTAGCGCACCGGGCACGGGCGGCAGCGTGGCGCGGGCTCCGGTGCGACGTTGTTTTACTAGGAGACGAGTTCGAATAACGTCCGGCGGAAATGCGGTGGGAAACGAGAGCCCAATCGGTTGCTTTCCGCGTTTTTGTTTTGATCGGGACGGCATTGGGGTAGAAGCATATGACGGAAAGAGGGCGAAAGATTTCCGCCGGTCCGATTTTCGAGCTTCAGCTCATGGCGCCATTGGATGCTCCGGCGGTACCGATTCTCAGGATGAGGTAGTTTGCAAGGCAGGCGCAGCAGTCATTGACGAGTGTGGGGCTATGTAGGTCCAAGTCTCAAAGAGAGACATACCATGGCTCGACTGAGCCAAGCCCGGAGGATGCGGCGAGGCGACTTGCCGAAGAAGGAGAAACGACCTTGACAAGACTTTCATACGGACTGACGGTGATCATCGCGGCAATGCTCGTGATGTTGGCCAGCAAGACCTTTTCGGCACAGGACAAGTACAGTTTGCAAGTGCCGAACGGGCTTGCGTTCTCTGAGTTCAAGGGGTACGAGTCATGGGAGGTTGTCTCTATCAGTCACGACGGACCCCTTTTGGCTGCGACGCTCGCTAATCCTGTGATGATCGCAGCCTACCAAGCCGGCGCTCCCGGCAACGGCAAGCCCTTTCCCGACGGCGCTAAGATGGCGAAGGTCCACTGGAATCCGATACAGATGGAGACCTTCCCTTCAGCGACGGTGCCCGGCACCCAGCACGACGTCGACTTTATGGTGAAGGACAGCAAGAGGTTCGCGGATAGCGGCGGGTGGGGATGGGGCGTGTTCGAGTATGACTCTGCGTCCGGTACGTTCAGGCCCGGTACGCTGGCAGACAAGCCGCCACAGGCGAACGACACCAAGTGCGGGTTGGCGTGCCACACGATCGTCAAGACAAGAGACTACGTTTTCACGGATTACGCGCACCGATGAGAACGAACGGCAGGGCTGGCATGAGCCCCGTCAAGAGAAGGAATGGTCGGGGCGCCCGAATCTGAACTGGGGGCCTTTTGGCCCCGAAACTCGTTCTACGGTCTATCTGGCTGATTTTGTGGCACAGTTAACAGCCCAACTTGTAGCGATCTTGTACTCGACTCGACATGGAAGACTCACGCCCTTGGGGTAAGAGATCAGAGATGCGATTTCGTGCTACGGTGGCAAGCTGCTGGTGCGCGAGCCCCCTTTAGGACTGTGACTGGTCGAACCGAACCGACCCGACCCGAACCTGTGAGTCTTACCTCGGAGTCTTCATTTCGTTCACTCGGAGCCTCTCGGTTTTCTGGATCTCCACGACATGCCCGTCGTGCACCGTGAGGACGACGGACCCGTACCGCAGTCCGCGGAGGGCTGCGAGAACCGCGTGCAGCACTTCTCGCTCCTGTTGGGGCGGCGCGTTATCGCTGGTCTCCTGCTTCGATTGGGTCATTGCAGCATCGTACTACAACTAACTCCATTAAAATAGTAGACTATTAAGGGATCGCATCGCGGAAGTCCGTACGCAGGCATAACACCGGCATGTGTGACCGTCGTCACAGACCGCGGGAACCTCCGAACACCACGCTGTTGGTGACAGGCGAAACGATCGCTTGGACGCGAGGGAGCATTCAGCCGGATCCGTACGTTCTGTACAGTGCACCTCGCCGACCGTCATTTATTCCCCGACCGGACGACTGGAGGGTTCCCTAGAACCGATGCAGAGGGGCTCCGTACCCAACAGGAGCGCCCGCGTTCCCGTGTTTTCTCGGGCCGCGTTGCGAGCCCAGCCAAGTGCCGGGGAGCCTCGCCCGAGAGGTCGTCCGAGCCGAGTCTCGGAAATTAACGCAGTTTCCAATCAGCCCGAAAGGAGTTAATGGCATGCCAGAAGAGACAACACCGACCCGCCACACACTGGGCGTGGAAGGTGCACAGCAACTCGCTGTCGTCACCAAGACTGTACCCATGATGGAGCAGATCACGCCGCGCTGGCTGATCACGTTCCTGCCCTGGGTACCCGTGGAAGCCGGCAAGTATCGGGTCAACAAGGTGAAGCCAACGGCGCCAGGGACCCGCACCGTCGAGTGCGCGCCTGGCGAGGAAGTTTTACTACCTGAGATATACGTCGATTATGAAGAGAAGCCGCGTGAGTACACGCTGAGCGCGGTGACCACCACGCTCGACGTGCACACCCGCATTTCCGACCTTTACCGCAGCCCTCACGATCAGATCCGCGAGCAACTGCGCCTGATCATTGAGAAGATCAAGGAGCGCCAGGAGCGGGAACTCGTCAACAACAAGGAATACGGGCTCCTTAACAACGTGTCAGCGGATATGCATATCAAGACCAGAAAGGGCGGCCCCACGCCGGACGATCTGGATGAATTGATTGCCACGGTGTGGAAAGAGCCCGCGTTCTTCCTTGCGCATCCGCGCGCCATTGCCGCCTTCGGACGCGAGTGTACGTACCGCGGCGTGCCGCCTCCGACCGCCACGCTCTTCGGTTCGCCCTTCCTGACCTGGCGGGGTGTCCCGCTGGTGCCCTGTGACAAGCTGCCCATCAAGAAAGAGAAGACCAGCATCCTGCTGCTGCGGACAGGTGAGAGCAAGCAGGGTGTCGTCGGGCTCTTCCAGCCCGGTTTGCCAGGCGAAGTGTCGCCGAGCCTCTCGGTCCGCTTCATGGGGATCGACCACAAGGCGATTGCCTCTTATCTGATTTCACTGTATTGCTCGATCGCGGTCCTCACGGAAGATGCAATCGGAGTCTTGGAGGATGTCGATGTCAGCCAATACCATGAGTACAAGTGATCCCGGTGCGGCGGGTGCGCTCACGCCGGAACTGACCTCAACTGCGCCAGTTTCGCCCGCGGGGGGAAACCTGCCGATTGGCCTGGCGGCGCCGCCAGATCCAGCCGTGATCGCGAGGCTCGCGAACGAGTTCTTCGCGGCGTTGCCGTGGTCATCGCCGCCCGTTTCGGCGGCCCACGGAGAGGGTCCGCCGGCCGAATCGCCCGTGGGTGCGGGGACTGGACCTGCAACTGAGCCTGAAGGCCGCACGCTGCCCCTTTCCTTCACGGGAGCGGCGGGCCTGGCGCCTGCCAACCCCTTCGCCGTTCCGTCGCAAGGGGCGCCCGGCTCACCCGTCACCGCGTTCGATGGCGTCAGGCCGTCGTCTCCGAATACTCCACCCGTCTTCCCGGCGATGCTGCTCTCGGTGCCGGGCGGGCCGGATCTGCATTCTCTTCCCGGCAGTCCCTCCTTGCCTTCGCCACCAGCGCCACCGACCGAGGCTGAGCTTCGGGTACTGCCGGCATCGCTGGGAGCGGCGACAGCGCTGGTCGCGGTACCCTCCGGCGCTGCACCTCCGTCGCTAGGAGTGGCGGCCTACTTTTTGGACACGCAAGGGGCCGCGCCTCTGAATATTCCTCCGGTAATTCCGCCGGCAGGAGGCTTGTTCTCGTTCCCGGAGGGCGCGGTCTACCCGGCGGACGCTCCGGCCTCGCCTTCAGCGGCATCAACGGACCTGCCATCGGAGTCGGACCTGCATGCCCAGGCCACGTCGCCGGCCGGGGTGAGAACAGAGGTCCCTGACTTGCCCGGCAGCGGCGCGCCAGGTTCGTCCTCCGCTTCAACTCCGGAGACGGGTCCCGTCGGACCGTTCAGTGCTGCGCCTTCACTACCGTCAACGGGCGACATGTTCAACTTGCCCGGAGTGCCCGGTGCGCAATCGGCGCCGGGGATTCCGCCGCTGCCTTCCGCGCCGGCTCCGTCCGCTGGCGGCGACCCAGGCGCGATTCAACCTTCCACGGTGACAACACCGGGCGCGCCTGAAGTTCCTGCTGCCGCCTCGCCTGCAGCGGCCGGCGGAAGTCCCAGTGAGTCTGTCGAGGTCCATCCCGAAGTCGTTCCGGACCTTGGGACATCGAAGCGGCCCTTCGACCCCTATTTGATTCGCGGCGATTTTCCCATCCTGCAGGAGCAGGTGCACGGGAAACCGCTGATCTGGCTTGACAATGCCGCTACAACCCAAAAACCCAAGGCGGTGATCGACCGCCTTTCATCCTTCTACCGGCACGAAAACTCCAACATCCACCGCGCCGCCCACGCTCTCGCGGCGCGAGCGACCGATGCTTACGAAAGTGCGCGCGAGAAGGTGCGCCGTTTCCTCAACGCCCCTTCCACACGAGACATCATCTTCGTGCGCGGCACTACGGAAGGCATCAACCTGGTGGCCAAGAGCTGGGGAGCCCGCAACGTCCAGAAGGGCGACGAAGTGGTGATCACCTGGCTCGAACACCATTCCAACATTGTTCCCTGGCAGCAGCTGTGTGCGGAAAAGGGCGCTTGCCTTCGGGTGGCGCCTGTCGACGACCGCGGCCAGATCATCCTCGAACGATATGAGAGGCTTCTCGGACCGCGGACACGCATCGTGGCTTTGAGCCACGTTTCAAACGCGCTCGGCACCATCACGCCGGCGCGCGAGATGATCGAAATGGCTCACCGCTACGGAGCGCTCGTGCTCGTGGACGGCGCGCAGTCCGCGGCGCACATGCGTGAGGACGTGCAGGCTCTCGACTGCGACTTCTTCGTGTTCTCGGGCCACAAGATATTCGGTCCCACGGGAATCGGAGTGGTCTACGGCAAAGAGAGCGTCCTTGAACACACGCCACCGTGGCAGGGCGGCGGCGGCATGATTCTGGACGTCACGTTTGAGAAGACCGTCTACAACGTTCCGCCGGCGCGCTTCGAGGCCGGCACCGGCAATATCGCCGATGCCGTCGGTCTCGGCGTCGCGCTGGATTATTTGAGCGAAGTTGGCATCGAGAACGTGGCTCGTCATGAGCACGACCTTCTCAACTACGCAACTGCTGGCCTCGGGACGGTACCCGGGCTCCGGATCATCGGGACCGCAGCCGAAAAGGCGGGCGTAATATCGTTCGTCCTCGACGAGACTCGCCCCGAGGATGTGGGGTCGGCGCTCGATCAGGAGGGCATCGCAGTACGCGCCGGCCATCACTGCGCTCAACCGATCCTGCGGCGGTTCGGATTAGAGGCCACAGTCCGGCCGTCACTGGCGCTCTACAACACTCGCGAGGACATCGACGCACTCGTGGCGGCCTTGCTACGCATCCAGGCCGGGCGAGGGCACCGCAAACTCTAATTCGTGAGGCGGCCCGCGACAGCCTAATCGTGGGCC
Source organism: Terriglobia bacterium (assembly GCA_030037755.1). Lineage (GTDB taxonomy): Bacteria > Acidobacteriota > Terriglobia > UBA7540 > UBA7540 > Gp13-AA77. The sequence continues at coordinate 40,374 of JASHQD010000092.1, read as the reverse complement.
GCCCTCGAGATCCCGGCCACAGAGAAGCCTGGCACGTGGTTTCCCCGGTGGCGGGGAGGTGTAACTGCATGAGGAACGGATCGAAGGCCATGGGGCGCCTGACGCAAGGCTTGGAGAGATGCCGTAACGACCGCGGGTTCAAGCCCGGGCCGGGCAGCGCCGGTAAGCCCGATGGAGCAGCGTCTATTCGGTCTGGAGACTGGATGATGCCTGCCCGACAGCCGCACAGAGAGGAGAAATTGAGATGTCAACCAAAGCTGCTTTAATCGAAGAAATCCCCGAATCGACCACTTCTTCAGGCACCAGCAGCCGACCGATCGTTGGTCCCGATCGCCAGTCTCGGTATTTCGCCGACAACTCCCTCACCATCGGCAGAACCCCGTTGGTGCGGCTGAATCGCCTGACCCAGGGTTTGAAGGCAACCGTGCTGGCCAAGATCGAAGGGCGCAATCCGGCCTATTCGGTCAAGTGCCGCATCGGCGCTTCGATGATCTGGGACGCCGAAAAGCGGGGCATTCTGAAGCCGGGAATTGAGATTGTGGAACCCACCAGCGGTAACACGGGTATTGCGTTGGCCTTCGTGGCGGCGTCGCGCGGCTATCCCCTGACGCTCACCATGCCCGAGACCATGTCGATCGAGCGCCGTCGCGTGCTGGCGGCGTTTGGCGCCAAGCTCGTGCTGACGCCGGGCCCGGAGGGCATGGCGGGAGCCGTGCGCAAGGCGGTGGAAATCGCCGAGTCCGACCCTCAGCACTATTTTCTGCCCCAGCAGTTCGAGAATCCTGCCAACCCGGCCATCCACGAGAGAACCACCGGTCCCGAGATCTGGGAGGACACGGATGGAGCCATTGACGTGCTGGTTTCGGGCGTGGGAACCGGAGGCACAATCACAGGCGTTTCGCGGTACATCAAGGGAACGAAAGGAAAACCAATTGTGTCCGTGGCGGTCGAGCCCACGGCAAGCCCGGTGTTGACGCAACAACGGGCCGGCCTGCCTCTCCAGCCATCTCCGCACAAGATCCAAGGCATCGGTGCCGGCTTCGTGCCCAAGGTGTTGGATCTCGCCCTGGTGGACAGGATTGAGCAGGTAACGAACGAGGAAGCCATCGAATTCGCGCGCCGGCTGACCCGCGAAGAAGGCATCCTGTCAGGCATCTCCTGCGGAGCCGCAGCTGCCGTCGCCATCCGCGTCGCTAAAGAGGACCAGTTCGCCGGCAAGACGATCGTAACCGTGCTGCCCGATTCCGGGGAGCGTTATCTCTCCACGGTTCTGTTTGAAGGTCTGGCTTGAAGACCAGTGCCTGGTGAGCGTTCGTCAGTAGGGCCGTCCGATCCCCGGGCGGCCCTCTGTTGCAGGTTGAGGGGAGGCCCCTATGGACTCTCAAAAGATGAATGCCCTCTCCCTGACCTTCGGCAAGGCGCTGGGCGCGAACCTCCGCGGAGGAGACAGGTCGTTCGAGTTGCCCAGCCGCTCGACGGTCCAAGAGATCTGCCGCCGTTACGTCGAGGGACTGTTCCCGCTCTTCTACCACAGCGACGCCGGCAGCAACTTTCCTCGTCAAGCGCGGCGCTATCTCAAGGACATCGAGCGGCTGCTGACGGAGCAGGTCTGCCGTGCCGTCCGTTTCCAGAGCCATTGCCAGGGCAAGCGTGTTCCCGCCCGGATTGAGAAGACCGCCCGGGAACTGGTGGCAGCAGCGCTCGAGAAGCTGCCCGATCTCGCCCGGCTGCTCGCGACAGATACCGACGCTGCATTTGGCAACGATCCCGCTGCAGCCGGGATCGAAGTCGTGCTGCTCAGCTATCCTTCCATTGAAGCGATCACCGTACAACGGCTGGCGCACTGCTTCTACCTTCTGGAAGTGCCCTTTATTCCGCGCATGATGACCGAAGTGGCTCACAGCCATACCGGGATCGATATCAATCCCGGCGCCAGAATCGGCGAATCGTTCTTCATCGATCACGGCACCGGCGTTGTGATCGGAGAAACCGCCACCATCGGGAACAGAGTCACGCTTTATCACGGCGTGACCCTGGGCGCTTTCAATCCGCTGATGAAAGACGAATACGCGCATCTGCGCCGCGGCCAGGCAAACAAGCGCCACCCGGACCTCGAGGACTACGTCACGGTCTATCCGAACGCGACAATTCTTGGAGGACAGACTCGCGTTGGGCATCACAGTGTCGTCGGTGGCAACGTCTGGTTGACCCATTCGGTGGAGCCGTACAGCAAGGTGGTGGTGAAGGACCCTGAACTCCTCATTCACAATGGGTCGCCGGAATCTCTGGGCGTTTTCAAAGCTGCGGGCGCCGGAATATGACTTGGACAATCGACTCGACTGAGTATTTCCGACACGAGGGGAGCGAACGTGAGCCAGCCACGTAGAGAGGGCATGACGATAGGGCTGATTCGCAAGGCTGTCCAGTCCGGCAACCTCAAAGAGCCGTTCACGGCCGCGGAGGTTAATCTCCTCCTGAGAATCAACTGGGGTGGAAACTTCCTGGCGAAGCACTCGGTTGGGAACCGTTCCACGACGGAGCTTTTCATTCGGGTTGATCGCGGCCTCTACAGGCTCAAGGGATGAACGGAGACGACCTACACAGGGACTTGACAGGCACTCTGAATGCAGATAGCCTACTTATCCACTAGACTTTCTCAGGTATTCCTGAAAGCCTTGATGAAACGACCTGACGCTGTCCCGGGAACCACCGAAACCCGCGCGGCCATTTCGCGCCGCTCGCTGTTGGCCTCACTCGGCGCGGTCTCAACTTACGCCTTGACGGGGACTTACGTGGCCGGAGCGTGGTCGTGGGAAGCCGATGACGCCCAAACCGCGGTCCAGTCCGGGGCACCCTTCCTGGCGGGCCGCCCGCTCGTCCGCTATCCCGAGAAGACCGATCTCATCCTGCTGACGTCAAGGCCGCCGCAGCTCGAAACTCCGGTCCGTTACTTCGACCGGGCCATCACGCCGAACGAAGCCTTTTACGTGCGTTATCACGTGTTTCCCATCCCCACGGCCATCGATCTGGCCACCTGGCGCTTGAAGATCACAGGACAAGTCGACACGCCCCTCGAACTCTCGATGGACGACCTGAAGAGCAAGTTCCAGGCGGCCAAAATCGTGGCGGTGCAGCAGTGCTCAGGGAACAGCCGGGGACGCGTCTCGCCGCATCCTTTCGGAGGACAGTGGGGCGACGGAGCGATGGGCAACGCGGAGTGGGTGGGCGTGCGCCTGGCCGACGTCTTGAAGGCGGCCGGCGTGCGGTCCACGGCCGTGGACGTCACGTTCAGCGGTCTCGACCGGCCTGCGGCGGCTACAGTGCCGCAGGTGGTCAAGAGCCTTGCCATCGGACGCATCATGGACGACCCGAACGTCCTGATTGCCTACCAGATGAATGGCCAGCCGCTGCCCATGCTCAACGGCTTTCCGGCGCGCCTCGTGGTGCCCGGATGGTACTCGACGTATTGGGTGAAGAACCTCGCGGAGATCAGCATTCTTGACCGCGCCTTCGACGGCTACTGGATGAAAACGGCCTATCGCATCCCCGATAACGCTTGCGGCTGCGTCGAGGCCGGCACGAAGCCGGCGCACACGGTTCCGATCAATCGCATGAAAGTGAGATCGGTGATTGCCGTGCCGGCAAACGGATCCCGCGTCCGCGTGGGACGCGCCACGACTGTAAAGGGAGTCGCTTTTGACGGCGGCTACGGCATCGGCGAGGTTCTGGTCTCAGAAGACAACGCCCGGACCTGGGTCTCGGCATCCTTGGACGAGGATCTTGGGCCGTACTCGTTCCGCGTGTGGTCCTACAGGTGGACCGCGAAGAAGCCCGGCACCTGCCGGCTGATGGTCCGCGCCGTCAGCAAGGCCGGAGATTCGCAGCCGCTCGAAACGCTGTGGAATCCGTCAGGGTACCTCTACAATGCGGTCGAACACGTGGACTTGGTCGCAACGTGAAGGCAAGAGCGTGAAGGCAAGAATACGCATGAAGACTTCCTGGTTGGTTCTTGCAATTCTGGCACTGGCGGTGGCTGGCGCCGGCGGCACTCACAATGCGGCACAGGTGCCGCCGTCAAGTCTCAAAAGCATCGAACTGCCTCCCGACAACGCCGTGGCCACTTTAAAGCCGGGCCCAGGCCTCGACGTCGTCGAGAGCAACTGCGCTATTTGCCACTCAACGGATTACATCGTCCGGCAGCCCGGCGGCGATGCCAAGCATTGGGAGCCGGAAGTCCGCAAGATGATCGCGGTATACGGCGTGCAACTCAGCGAGCCGGATGTCCAAACCATCGTGAACTACCTCGGCACGGAATACAGCGCGGCGCCGGTCGCGGCCACGCCGGAGGCTCCCAAGTCGAGCACCAGGCAGACTTCCCCCGCACTCCGAAACTCCTCCAAAGCCACGGATCACAGATAAAGCGGTCCGGATCTTGCGAATAAGCGTCTTGAGAAGATTGGTCGGGGCGCCCAGATTTGAACTGGGGACCTCTTGGTCCCGAACCAAGCGCGCTACCAGGCTACGCTACGCCCCGACTGGTCGATTTGAAAGGACAGGCAACGTCACCTGGATAGTTGCCCGCATCATCAATTCTAACACAGCTTGGCTCGCATGTGCCTTGGCGAAGGCAGCTGTAGAGGCGGGCTTGGTGCGGCTGTCTGAAGCGGCAGCCAAACCCGTCTCTGCGCTCCATCGGACGATTACGCCCCGGCCTTTTTCACAGGCGTGGCGATGAACCAGGTGTGCCCCTGCGGATCGAGAACCCACGCGTTGCGATCGCCGTAGGGTTGATCGGTCGGGACCAGCAGCGACGTCGCGCCGGCGTCGAGCGCGCGCCGGTACGTGGCATCGGCGTCGGGAACATACAGGTAAATGGCCATCGGAATCGGCTGGTACGGGCCCTGCGCCTCGCCCATTTCGATCGCAGCGCCATCGATGGTCACGCGCGCGTGGGCGACTCTGCCGGTTTGATCCTGATAGCGCGCCACTTCCTCAGCGCCGAATGCGCTCTTGAGGAAATCGATCATCTGCGCGGCGCTCTGCGGGTGCAAGTACGGCGTCACCGAGCGCAGACCTTCCGGCGTGCCCTCACCCCGGAGGCTGCGAGCCAGATACCAGTGATTGCCGGATACGTCCACCACGCTTGCGCCGCGTTCGCCGTATTCGTGATCTGTCGGCTCGCCGAGCGAAGTGGCCCCGATCTCGAGCGCCTTGCGATAAGCGGCATCGACATCGTCCACATAAACGTGAAGGGCGGCCAGCTTCTCCTCAACATTCGGTGCGGAGCCGATCATCACCATCGAGTTTCCGATTCTGGCCTCTACGTGCACCCCGCCTGCGGAACCTCCGCCAGAACGGAAAGTCTCCGTGGCGCCGAGGACGTTCTTCACAAAATCCACGAGTTCGTCGCCGCGCCGGACGGTGATGTAAGGCGTAACAGCGGTGAATCCCTTGCGACCGGCAATCTCTCCGCCTGCGGCGGCAGGCTGCTCCGCTTGCGAGGCGGCAGCTCGCTGGCTCATGAAAGCGGCCGCGCGGCGGTCGATCTCCTCAGGGGGAACGTCCTCAACATGACTCGACACGATCCACAGGTGTCCGAACGGATCTTCGATCTGCCCGCTGCGATCGCCGTAGAACTGATCTTGCAGCGGGCGCGTCAACTTCGCGCCGGCCGCGATCGCTTGTGCGGCGAATGCGTCGACGTCGTCGACGTACAGGTGAATCTTGATGGGCGAGCCGCCGAAATGCTCCGGAGCGTAACGGTTGTACTCCGCGGTCTCGCCGGCGATCATGATGCCCGAATCGCCAACCGTTATCTCGGAGTGGGCGACTCTACCGCTCGGATCGACGAAGCGCATCGACTCGTTCTCCACGGCGCGGAAGGCTCGTTTGTAGAACTCGAGCGCTGCGACGCCATCCTTGACCGTCAGGTGGACGACGGCGGTATGGAAACCCGGCCTCGCGGCGACGGGTTGGGTACTCCGCTCCGAGGTTCCCTGGCCCGGGGTGCCTGGCAGCGTCCCTGCGGCCTGGCGTTCGCGGTACTGTTCGAATGTCAGGTCCTCGAGGTGGGTTGAGATACTCCACTTATACCCGAATGGATCGGTCAGCAAACCCGATCGCTCGCCGTAATCGTGATCCACCGCCGGCGAGTTAATCGTGCCGCCGGCGGCGGCTGCCTGCGCCAGCACGGCGTCGGCGTTCCCAACGTAAAGGACCATCTGGATTGGCGAGCCGCCCAGCGATTGCGGGCTGAGTGCGCCATAGTCCGGGAATTCGTCTGACAGCATAACCCGCGAGTCGCCGATCTGGATCTCGGCGTGGCCGATGGTTCCATCCGGCATTTGCATGCGCATGATCTCCGCCGCGCCGAAAGCGTTCTTGTAGAAATCCAACGCGCGTGCGGCGCCCTTCACAACCAGATACGGCGTAGCGGTGTGATAGCCCTCGGGTACCGGCCTCACTGCGGATTTTTCCGGAGCTGCTTTTGTTCCTGGCATAAGTGCTCTCCTTCCCAGTTCACGCTTAAGATTGGTTCGGAAATCCTCACGCGGCAGATCGCTTAATTCCTCGGCGACCGCTACCACGCTTTCAACGCGGTCCGGCAGACCGCTCGCGACCGCCTTGACCTCCTGCGCCTCGCCTTCCGCTTCGGGCGGCCCGTAGAACCGCTGCGCCTCCGGGCTCAAGTCGGACGATTCGCGCCTCGCGGAACGCTTGCGAGCGAAGATAGCGTCGAGGGCGGCATCGAGTTGACCGCTCAGAGAGGGCTTAGGCATGAGCACCCCCCGTCTCGCCTGCCCATCGCGCTCTCAGCGTTTCGAGCGCGCGGAATTGGAGCTGTTTCACGGCTCCTTCCGTGCGTCCCATCGCCTCGGCAATCTCCCGGATACTCATCTCCCGGGCGAAGCGTAATTCGATCACCCGGTGCTGGTCTTTCGGCAGGCTCCGCACCAGCCGGAAGAGCCTCGCCCGCTGCTCGACCTGCTCCAGACCCCGATCATCAAACGGCGGATCGTCGGCCGCCGGAATCTCCTGCTCGCGCGCAGCCCGCGAAGCACGATCCACAATCGCATTGGCCGCGATCCTGTAAAGCCATGCCGCGAAGGGAGCGCCGCGCCATTCGAAGCGGTGCAGGTTCGCGAGCGCCTTATGGAACACGTCGGCAGTCACGTCCTCGGCCTCGTCGCGATTGCGGACCCGGCTCGCAACGTAGGCATAGACGCGCTCGAAGTTCGCCTCGTAAAGCTCCGCAAAGCGGCTGGGATTCTTCTGCGCCGCTTCGATCAGAAGCTGCTCGTCAGCTTCTTCGGTCTTCAACGCTGCTCCCTCAGGCGCCACGTTCAATCCTATAAACTGGCGGGTTGCGGAAAGGTTACGGAGAAGTTGTCAGTGGTCAGTTTTGTCAGTTTTCAGTCTTCAGTCCATCTCCTCGACTTCCGACTCATAACCTCTGACTCTCAACTCTCAACTCTCGACTTTTCGACCTTTGACTCTCGACTCCGTCAAAACCTCCAACCCACGAGGCTCATCACCAGCGTTACCAGCACGATCAACGTGAACACGCTATAGACCGTATCGCGCTCGCGCGCAAAGGCAACCAGCGAGATGGCCACCCGCGCCACCGGCGTGGCAATCAGCAGCACGAGCCCGAGTTGAATCAGACCACGGCCGCGACCGGCGGCGACAGCTTTCAATATTCCTCTTATACCTCGCAATCCGCTCGATTCTCCGCTAAACACGCTATAGCTCAGTGGCGAGTCTCCGTGACGAAAGAGGTACACGATGCCGCCCGCGAGGACGATAAGCGCCGCCGTGACCACGCCGGAAATCAGGACCTTGGCCAGCGCGTTTTCGAGTTGTTGATCGTTCAGTTCCGTTTGGGTATCAGGCATCGTCAGAGGTCCCGAATTTCACGTGTGCTTCAAAGTTTGCCGGTCAGGCCGTTGTAAACCATCTCGATTCCGAGCACCACGATCACGAGAGCAAAGACCAACCGGAGCTTGTTCGTTTGGGCGGTAACCAGGACTCGGGTCCCGGCGAATGACCCGATCAGGACGCCCAACATCACGGGCATCGCGAGGCCCGGTTCGATGTATCCGCGCCGCAAATACACGCCGGCGCTGGCGGCAGCCGTGACGCCGATCATGAAATTGCTGGTGGTGGTCGAGACTTTGAACGGAATGCCCATCGCCTGGTCCATCGCCAGGACTTTGAAGGCGCCGGAGCCGATGCCGAGCAGGCCGGAGAGTGTACCCGCGACGAACATCATGGCGAACCCGAGCGGGGTGCGGCGGACGTTGTAGTGGCGCATGCCGGCGCCCTCCGGAAAGGAGCCGTCCAGCCGCAGGAGGCGCGCCACCGCTCCCATTTCGGGCGCCATATGGTCGCGCCTTCTTGGTCTGCTGCTCAGATAGGCGGATGCGAGGAGGACGACGCCGAAAATCACGCCGATCGCCGGGGTCGAGACTTTGGCGACCAGGAACGCCCCGAAGATCGCGCCCCAGGTGGTTGCCAGCTCCAGAAACATGGCTACGCGAATGTTGGAGAATCCTTCTTTGAGATAAGCGGCGGCGGCTCCCGAGGAGGTCGCGATCACGGAAACGAGTGAGGCGCCCATTGCGTAGTGAATGTTGACGTGAAGCGCCAGCGCCAGGAGCGGAACGATCACGACGCCGCCACCAAGTCCGGTAAGCGCGCCCAGGAATCCGGCCACAATCGAGCCAACCCATACCAGAGCCGTAAACTCGACAGTGTTCAATCGGCCTCCCTCGCGTTCCGCAACAAGTTGGATTATGAACTGCGGATGGCCGGGTTCGTAAACAGCAACGCCAGCGGCGCAATGGCCACGACTGCAGCGCTAAGCAGGACGGCGTGCCGGAATCCGAGGCCCGCCATCAGGGCCGCAACCGGAAAATCGCCGAGCGGACGGATCGACATCACGAGCAGCGTGTTCAAACTCATGGCGCGGCCGCGCATGTGCGGCGGCACTCGTGTTTGCAACAGCGTGATGGTGGTCGCACCGGCGGCGTTCTGCGCGCCGCCGAGAACAAACAACGCCGGCAAGGAAATACTCAGACTGACGCTCAGCCCGAAGACAGCCAGGGCCGAGGCACAGAGTAACGTTGATCCGAAGACCAGCAGCGCCTTGCGGCGAAAATCTCCAAGAGATGCAACGAGTAAAGCTCCGCAGACGGCGCCGATTCCTACAGCCGAGAATAACACGCCAAGCTCGGACGGTCCGGTATGGATGACCTGGCGCGCGAAAAACGGCAGCATCATGGCCGCGGATGGGCCGAAAAACAGCAGGGCTGCGTAGGCGAGGACCATGGGAGGCAATATGGTGTCGCGTCGAATATGGTGGATCGCTTCTCCGAAAGCCTCCAACCATCGGGCCACAGGCCTTGATCCGTGATCGGTGGCCGGGGTTCGCATGATCGCGAGCACCACGAGGACGGCGAGATAACTCGCCGCGTTCAGGAAGAAATTGCCCGCGTAACCGATCTTGCCCAAAACGAGGCCCGCGAGCGCAGGTCCGACGATGGAGGCTCCGTTGAACACCGCGGACTGAAGCGCCATGGCGTTCATCAGGTTTTCTTTTGAAACGAGCGACGCAATGAGCGCGTTGCGCGTGGGCTGATCGAAGCTCAAAGTCGCGCTGCTCGCGAAGGCAACCAGAGGAATCATCCAGAACCGGATGGCGCCCGTCGCCGTCAAGATGCCGAGCAGAATGGCGAGCACCATCATGATGCTCTGTGTCAGGAGCAGAAGGCGGCGGCGGTCCCATCGGTCCGCAAAAGCCCCGCCCGCAGGAGCGAAGGCCAGGAACGAAAGCGCCTGCGCCAGGGACACTGTTCCGAGCGCCAACGCCGACCCGTGGGTGAGTTGCAGCACCAACAGGCCCAGCGCGACAATCTGCATCCAGGTGCCAACGGCTGAAACCGTCAACGCGATCCATAATCGCCGGAAATTTCTGTCCTGGAGGGCCCGAAAGGTGGGGATGCGGGCAAAGCCGCCCGGCGAGGAGCTTGCGGCGATCCCCGCTGCTGCCGGTCCCCCTTGAGTCCCGCTTGCGAGCATGCCGTCTCCCTTGCTAGTATAGCTTGAGGGTTGTGAGACGCTGAAAAGGAAGGGTGAAATCGATGACGTGGGAAACGCCGCAAGTTGAGGAAATCAGCCTGAGCTGCGAAATCAATACCTACAGCAACGGCGACGAGTTTTAGATTCGCTGAAACGCCGGAATGTTTGAGGCTGTGGGCGCGGGCGTCCGCCTGTGCCCACGGTCGATTTGGTGAGCGTGCCTCCTTACCGAGTACCGGCCGATGCGCGCCGGTTCCCTCCCGTTGGTTCTCGAAGTCATGCGCGTGAAAATTCTGGGCAGCGCGGCCGGCGGTGGCTTCCCGCAGTGGAACTGCGCTTGTTCGAATTGCAGCCGATGGCGCGAGCGGCGATTCCCCGGGTCGGCGCGCACGCAATTACAGCTTGCTTGGGAAGCCGGACCCAATCGGTGGACGCTGCTCAACGCATCGCCGGATCTGCGCGTTCAGATTGAATCCGCTCTTGAGCTTTGGCCGGAGGGCGGAAGCCGCCATTCACCGATTTCCGACGTGGTTCTGACGGGCGCCGAGATCGATCAGGCTCTCGGTCTGCTGCTTCTCCGTGAATTTCACTCCTTTCGCGTCCACGCCACAGCGTCAATACGCAAAATCCTGATGGAAGACAACAGCTTTTTCGGCGTGCTGAGGCGTTTCCCCGGACAGGCCTGCTGGAACGATATCCCGCTTGACGCTGCGTTCACGGTGGGAAGCGCGCGCCTCGAAGCCCTGCCGCTGTCCGGATCATATCCGGGCTTCGTCAGCGATGCGCGTCGCGTCGAACTTGATCCTGCCGAAGCCGCGATTGGCCTTGGGATAACGCCGGAGTCCGGCGGAAAGACTCTGGCCTATCTTCCCGGCGTCGGCGGCGTTCCTGATTCGCTGCTCGATCGTCTGCGGAGCTGTGACATTCTGCTGTTTGATGGCACCTTCTGGAACGACGAGGAGCCGGCGCGCATTCCAGGACTGGGCCGGACCGCGCGAAGCATGGGTCATCTGCCGATTTCGGGTTCCGGCGGGAGTCTTGAGCGTCTTGCCACGCTTAAGCGTGCTCGCAAGATTTTCATTCACATCAACAACACCAATCCTATCCTGGACGAGCAGAGCCCGGAGCGTCGCGCGGTGCGTGATGCCGGCTGGGAAATCGCCTGGGATGGCATGGAGATCGCGTTGTGACCGCTGTTGCCAATGAGAAGGAACTCCTGACGCCGGCCGAGCTCGAGTCGCGCCTGCGAGCCATCGGACCGGAGTACTATCACCACCGACATCCGTTTCACATGCTGATGCACGAAGGCAAGCTGACGCGCGGACAGCTTCAGGCCTGGGCTCTGAATCGCTACTACTACCAGAGCATCATTCCGATGAAGGATGCAATCATTCTTTCGCGCAGCACAGATCCGGAGTTTCGCCGTGCCTGGCGGAAGCGCATTATCGATCACGATGGTGACGGCGTAGGGCCGGGCGGCATCGAGAAATGGATTCAGCTCGCGCAGGCGACGGGTCTCGATCGCGAGCGCGTGACGTCGGAGCGCGAGGTTCTTCCCGGCGTGCGCTACGCCGTGAATGCCTATCTCGACCTGGTGTCGCAGCGCACGTTTCTCGAAGCGGTGGCCTCATCGCTGACCGAACTCTTCTCGCGCGACCTGATTGTGCTGCGCGTTGACCGGTTGCGCCGGCATTATCCGTGGCTCACACACGGCCTCGCCTACTTCGATGCCCGCCTCACGCAGGCTCCGGAAGACGCCCGATTCGCCCTGGCCTTTGTCGTCGTGCACGCACGGACCCGGGCTGAGCAGGAACTGGCGATCGGGGCGTTGCGCACCAAGTGTGACATCCTCTGGGCGCAGCTCGATGCGATCTACTTCGCGTACGTGGAACCGGGCTGGCCCGCGCCCGGCGCGTTTCGGCCTGCGGCCGAGGGCGGCGCGGTATGACTGAATTCGCGCGCGATCGCGTCCTCAGACTGGCTCCGGGTTGCCGCGTGAACAGCGTGCCGGGACAAGAAGATGTGTTGCTGATTCCCGAAGGGGCGATGCAGATGAAAGGCCCTGCCCGCACCATCATCGCGCTGTGTGACGGCACGCGCACGTTTGAGGCGCTCCTGGAGGAGTTGAAGCGCCTCTACCCTACGGCGGACGCGGCACGGATTGAATCCGAGACTGCGGCTCTGCTCGCGCAATTGCGCGAAAGGGGCATACTCGAATACGGATGAACTATCGACTCCAGGCCGTTATCGCCGAGGTCACGCATCGCTGCCCCCTGCACTGCGTCTATTGCTCGAATCCCCTTGAAATGCAGCGCCGTTCCGCAGAGCTTTCCACCGAGGATTGGACCGCTGTCTTTCGCCAGGCCGGCGGGATGGGCGCGCTGCAGCTGCATTTGACGGGGGGTGAGCCGCTCGCCCGCGCGGACATCGTCGAACTGGTCCGCGGCGCCCGGTCCGCGCAGCTCTACGTCAATCTGATCACTTCGGGAGTTGGTTTGGACGAGCCCCGCCTCGACGCGCTGGTCCGCGCGGGTCTTGATCACATTCAGCTCAGCTTCCAGGATATCGAGGAAAGCGCTGCCAACGAATTTGCCGGCGCGCGGAGCCATGCGCTGAAATTGCGGGTCGCGGCGATGATCCGGAAGCGACATACCGGCTTCACACTCAATATGGTCGTGCATCGGCGAAACCTGGAACGCCTCGAAGAGATGATCGCTTTCGCCGAATCGAGCGGCGCGCAGCGGCTGGAGATCGCGCATGTGCAGTACTACGGCTGGGCGCTGCGTAATCGCGACGCTCTGTTTCCGTCGCGCGAGCAGGTGCAACGATCGATTGAAATTGTCGAGGCGGCGCGGACGCGGCTTCGCGGCCAGTTGCGCATCGACTTTGTGCTACCCGACTATTACGCGAAGTATCCCAAGCCTTGCATGAACGGCTGGGGGCATCAGCAGATGCTCGTCGATCCGGCAGGCCGCGCTCTGCCCTGCCACGCCGCGGGGGTTATCCCTGACCTGCAGTTTGCGAACGTGAAGGATCAGCCGCTGCGGTGGATCTGGGAGGACTCGCCGGCGTTCAACCGCTTTCGCGACGAAAGCTGGATGCCGGAGCCCTGCCACAGTTGCGATCGGCGCGGGCGCGATTTCGGTGGATGCCGCTGCCAGGCTTTTCTGCTTACCGGAGACGCCGCGGCCACTGATCCTGTCTGCACTCTCACCTTGGCGCGCCAAACGATTGACGATGTGCTTCGTCGCGCCAACAACGGGGATTCCGCCCGGCCAAGCTGGTCGTACCGAACTGATCCCGCTGCGCTCTGAGGATGAAACGGCGGCGGGCTGTAGCGGCGCTCTATGAGCGCCGGCTTTTCGGCACAGTTTCTTCAGTTCCTCTATCGTAAGATTCTGCCCTTTTCTGGCAGGATATTTTGGCCACTTCGATTTGGACCTTTGTCCATACGGTTCGGAAGTCTCCACCTGCTGACTGTCGACTGTTCACTGTCGACGTGGCCTCATTGGTTCCGGCTCTGCCGGGTTAGGGAAACCGGCGCTCATAGAGCGCCGCTACAGCAGATGTTGTCACAATATTCTGTAATCCTGCTTCGAAAATTTCGGTCAGGCAGCAATCTTGGATTCGAGCGTAACCTTGTGACCTAGGCTTTCCAGGCGCTTGACGTAGTATCGAGTGAGACGCTCCGGTTCGAGGCGATCGAAGAAGTCGCCGCCTAGATCAGCGTAGGTCGTGCCGTTTTTCAGCATATGGTAGAAGATCACCAGCATCGAATGGCCCACAGCTACCAAAGCCCGTTTCTTGCCTCGTCGTCCTGCCAGGCGTCGATATTGGGCTGCCAAATAAGAGTTCTTATGGCGGCTGACCGCCCAAGCTCCTTGCACCATGGTCCGTTTCAACCAGCGGTTCCCCGGAGTGATGCGGCGCCTCCGCCGCTTCCCGGCACTTTCTTCGTTGCCTGGACACATCCCGGCCCAGGAAGCCAAATGCTGATGACTGGGGAAGGGCTTCATGTCTGCTCCCACTTCCGCCAGCACCACGGCCGCCGCGCACCGATCCACACCCGGCACGGCGTCCAGACGCTCGATCTCATCGGCAAAAGGGCGCGTTTTCTCCTCGATCTTGGTGTCCAACTCGGCAATCAGTTCCTCTTGCTGGGCCAGGTGTTGCCACAGCAGCCGCAGCATGAAACGGTGGTGGTCCGTCACCTGCCCTTCCAGGGCCTTTTCCAACTCCGGGATCTTGCCCCGCAACTGCCGCTGCGCCAAATCGGCCAGTTGGGCTGGATCCTTGCGGCCCTCGATCAAGGCAGTGAGCATCGCCCGGCCCGATACGCCCAGAATGTCCGTCGCCACCGAGGCCAGTTTGATGTTGGCGTCTTCCAGTTCCTTGTGAATGCGGTTGACGGTGCGCGTTTTCTCTTCCACCAGTTGCACTCGCAACCGGGTCAGGTCGCGCAACTCGCGCTGCGGGCGCGGCGGAATGAAGCTGCCTTTCAGCAGCCCGTGTTGCAGCAGTTGGGCGATCCATTGGCAATCGCGCACGTCACTCTTCCGTCCGGGCACTTGTTTCAGGTGGCGCGCATTCACCAACAGCACCGTGAAGCGGCTCTCCAGGATGTTGTAGATCGGTTTCCAGTACACCCCGGTCGATTCCATGGCCACGTGGGTGACACCCTGCGCGGCCATCCAGTCCGCCATCGCCAAAAGGTCTCGGGTCATTGTCCCCCAATGGCGCGTTTCCTGAGGCAGCCGGCTGATCGGCTCCATCCGCCGCACGCAGGCTTCGACCGACTGCTTGTGGACATCCAAACCGGCACAGCAACCATAAATTTCTTCCATCATCGACTCCTCTCGGCCTGTGCTGGAGGACATCGAAAGAGGAAGCAATCTGCTTCGCGCGCTCTCGCCGAAACGAGACGACAATTTGGGGTGCGGAACGATGCCCAGGCCAGACTCATTAACGGGCTTGCGGCTCCAAGGATTACTGGCCTTCGTCCAGCACAGACCGAGTCGATCATAAATCGAGCTCGAGCTCATTTTCATGCTTTGTGGGTGCCGCAAAGCGGCATGACCACTCATTAGATTCTCGCTTCTCATTAGATTCTCGCTTCTCGGCTACTGCTTACTTAAGGATTTGCGCGTCACGGCCCCCCATCGAATTCCGATACACGCGCAAAACGTCCTCGAGCGTCACCACGCCCTCCAGCGTATCCAAATGAACGCGATTGATAACGGGGAGCAACGGATGATCGCCCATGCGCCGCAATGCCACTTCCAGAGGCTGATCGGGATGGACGTGCGGCAGGCGTTGCGCATTGGGCAAGTCGCGAAGCAAGGTGACGCCCTTACCGTCCCGTGCGAGGATCTGCAAACGTTCCTTGGTGATCAAGCTCCACCCTTGAGAGCCCTGATCGATGAGGAAGTGCTGCTCGGCTGAAGCATCGAGTTGCCGGAGGGCGTCGGCAACCGACTGCACCCCGTGCAGCAGCGGCGCAGTGTAGTCCCGAACCGCGCTTTCCACGCGCAAAGTCGCTTCTTCGCGCTGCGCCTCCAGGGACGGCAGGTCCATGCCTTCCTGGCGGGAGAGCATGTCGAAGATCGGCACCTTCTGGTAGCGGCGGCTGATGACGTAGGCGATGGCGTTGGAGATCACCACGGGCACGATGATGGAATAGTTCCCGCTCAGCTCCAGCACCATGAAGACGGATGTCATGGGCGCGCGCAGGAATCCCGCGAAAACCGTGCCCATGCCAACCAGCGCGTAGGCGCCAACGGAGCCTGTGAGGCCGGGAAAGAAATGGTGTTCGATGCCGCCCACGGCGCCGCCCAGCATGGCGCCGATGAAAAGCGAAGGAGCAAACATTCCGCCCGGCGTCCCGCTCGAAAACGAGATTACGGTGGCGATGATCTTCACTCCCGCCAGCAGCGCCAGTAACTGCCAGGTGTACTGCCCGTGCATGGCCTGATCGATGGTTTGGTAGCCGGCGCCCAGCACCTGCGGAAACGCGAGGGCGATGAGTCCTACAGCGAGACCCGCGATGGCGGGCTGAAAGTAGTGTGTGCGCCGCGGAAGGCGCATCAGGCGGGGCCTCACGAAGGAGATCAGCCGCGTGAAGATCACGGCCGCGAATCCGCCGGCCACACCCAGCGCGGCATAGGCTACCAGTTCCGAAGGATGCCCCAGGCGGTAGCTGGTCACGCGGAACAGCGGCTCGGCGCCCAGGAAGTTTCTCATCACCACCACGCTCGATAGTGCCGCGAGCACGATGGCGCCCAGCACGCCGGCGCTCCAGCGGCCAATCACTTCCTCGATGACAAAAAGCACGGAAGCGATGGGAGCGTTGAAAGCGGCGGCCAGACCTGCTGCCGCGCCGACGGGAGCAATCAGCCGGACCTTGTCGCGCGAGATTCGCAGTCGCCTCCCCAGCCACGATGCAAAGCCGGCGCCGATCTGCAGCGACGGATCTTCGGGTCCGAGCGACTGTCCGCTGCCGATGGCCAGCGCGCAGGTGATGAACTTTCCGACCACGGTGTTGAAGGGAATGTGCCCGTTGGAAGCGTAGACGGCAGCCTTGGTCTGATTCACGCCGCTGCCGCGCACGTCAGGGAATACCCGCATGACCAGGAACGCGACCACAAGGCCTGCCAGCGCCGGAACCAGAATCAGGCGTAGCGGCGAAGGAGCCAGGGCGGATCCGAGAAGCCAGATACGCGTTGTATTGATCGCGATCTGAAAACATACGACCAGAAGGCCCGAGAACACCCCGATCAGAACCGCGAGGACAAGAAAGAGCTGGCCCTCCCGCATCCTCACCAGACGCAGGAGCTCGAGGCCGCGGCGGATCCAGCTTCGGCTCTGCGTCGTGGCGGCCACTTCGTTTGGAACGGCGCTGGAATTTGGACCGGCCAGCACGTCGTGCTCGGGAGTGGCGGTGCGCTCGCTCATTTCTCGGAACTCCCCCGGCGCGACGCCAGCAACAGCAGGGCGCGATCCAGAGGTTGGGGCGGGATGCAGCCCTGAATCGTGGATTGCTCGACGTCAAAGACGAAAGTCATGATGGCAGTCGCGGAATCGGGATCTCTGCGCAGCACCTCCGCACTGACCTCGGGCTGAAGCGCGCGGCCCCGATCGGCGACCGCCGCGAGTGCGTTGCCGGAGGATGAGGACGCCGGTGACGCGCCGCCCGGAGCGCCTGTAGTGGAAACCGGTGCACCACAGGCCGCGAGCCGGCGCATCGCCTGCTGGAACGCAGCGATAACCCGCCGGTCGCGCTCCGCAAGAGGCAAAGTCGGGTCAAAGGGATCGGCGCCAAGCACCAGGTCCGTCAGATCCAGCATGTCGCGCAGCTCTGCGCGGCGCGACGTGTCCGGCTTCTCGCGCAAAGCACGTTCCAGGTGGCGCCGGGCGGCTTCGTAGTTTCCGAGATAGTACTCGGCCTCGCCGGCGCCGACTAGCGCCGCCTCACCCGCTTTCGGATTGAGCTTGAGCGCCGATTCAAACTCGAAAGCGGCCCGCGCGTGGTCGCCGACTTCCATGAAGAGCTGGCCCACCTCGGTGTAAAGGGCCGGGTCGGGAGGAAGCAGAGCGGCCATCGCGATCAGTTCCGCCTCGGCCTGGCCCTGATCGCCTTGTTGAATGAGATAGCGATAAAGCTCCAGCCGCACGGCGCGCCGGGCCTCGGCCGGGTCGCGGCCGGGCCAGTCCTCGTACATCGCACTGTGATAGTATCGCAGGGCGTCGTCAGTGTTCCCTTGACGCGCTGCCAGGCGTCCCAGCTCCAGATTCACCTCCGCATTACCGGGATCGCGCTCCCAGAGGCTCGTCAGGTAGGCTTTCGCTTCATCCAGGCGGCTGGCTGCAATCAGGGCTTCGGCCAGGCTGAGATCGTAGTTCTCGTCATCGCGAGAGTAGATTAGCGCCGTTCGGAAATCCACGATGGCGGCGTCCACGTGGCCCGCGTTCAGATCGCCTGTGCCGTGCTCGTACCACCGCTGCCCGAGCGCGGCGTACTTTGCGTGATAAGCTTGCGCCGCGAATCCGGTGATCACGAAGAGCACCAGCAGCCCCGCCAGGGTCAGACCGAGGATGGTATCGGCTTTGAGGAAGAAGTTCCTGCGGCAGCGCGGACAGTCGGGCTCGCCGGCCGGTATGGGTTGCCCGCACAGAGGGCAGATGTGGTCGCGCTCCACGGTGCTCAGGTCAGACACCCGCGAGCCCTCCTCCGTCGACCACCAGGGCCGCTCCCGTCATGAATGACGAAGCGCTGCCCGCCAGAAAGAGGATCGCCTGTGCGATTTCCTGCGGCGTGCCCACCCGTCCGAGCGGACGCCGGGCCGCGGCGGCGAAGAATTGGGCCTCGGGCTCGGCAACCTGCGCGGCCTCGTCGCGCAGCATGGGCGTATCCGTGTCTCCGGGGCACACACAGTTCACGCGGATATTCTGCCCGCCGTGATCGATGGCCATCGCTTTGGTCAGCAGCACCACCGCACCTTTTGAAGCGCAATAAGCCGCCGCGCGCGGGCCGCCGGCAAGCCCCCAGCCGGAGGCTACGTTGATAATCGATCCGCCGCCGGATTCCGCCATGACCGGGATGGCATGCCGGGAGAGCAGAAAGACCGATTTGACATTGGCCGCGAGCACGCGGTCCCACTCCGCCTCTTCCAGTTCGATGACCGTGGCGCGCCGGATGATTCCGGCGCTGTTCACGAGGACGTGCAGCGCGCCGAACTCCTGTCGCGCGCGCGAAACCAGCCGCTGGGCGTCCTCCGAATTCGTCACGTCCGCGTGTTCGAAAATCGCGCGGCCTCCGCGCGCCGCGATGTTCCGGGCCGCCGCCTCGCCGGCGCCGCGATCGATATCGGCGAGCAGCACCCGAGCGCCTTCGCGCGCAAAAAGCTCGGCCGTGGCGCGCCCTATTCCAGACGCAGCCCCGGTGACGATCGCCACCCGGCCATCCAGCGCGAGTTTGCCCTCAGAACCCTCCATCACCCAGGACCTTTCTCACCGCATCCACCGTGAATCTCACGTCGTCCTCCGTGTGCGCGAGCGAACTCACGGAGTGCAGCGCGGCCGAGGGCGACATGTAGACGCCCTGCTCGAACAGGGCCAGCGCCAGCCTGCGATACTTGCCGCGATCGACATACGCGCAGAACTCGCGATAATCGCTAATCGCGCGCCGGTCGGTGAAAAGAACCTGCAACATCGGACCTATGCCTTGCGCGATCGCGCGCGTGCCGGTTTCGCGGAACGCGTCATTGAGTCCCGCGACAAGCTGCTCGCCGATTCGCCAGAGGTGCGTGAACGCGGCGCCACTATCGCGCTGCAATTCGCGAAGACTGGCGAGCGCCGCGGCCAGGCCGATCCGCGACGCGTTCTGCGTCCCGTAATGCAGCACGCCGCCCCAGGCAAAGCCGTCCATAATCTCGGCTCGTCCCGTGATAGCAGCGACTGGCAAGCCGGAGCCCAACGCCTTGCCGAACGTGGCGAGGTCAGCCGCGACGCCGAAGTGTTGCTGGCAACCGCCGGGCGCGATGCGGAATCCCGTCACGGTTTCATCGAGAATCAGCAGAGCGCCGTGCTCGGTGGCGAGCCTGCGGAGCCCCGCGAGATAGCCCGGCGCAGGCGGAATCACCCCCATGTTGGCCATGACGGGCTCGCTCAGGATGGCTGCAATCTGTCCGCGATTGATTTCGAGCGCGCGCTCGACTGCTTGAAGATCGTTCCAAGGCACGACCACAGTGTCCTCGAGCGCCCGGCGATTCAATCCGGAGCTGTCCGCGATTTTCACCGGGTCATGCGGATGCCCGAGCGAGGCCACGGGCTGCGGATGCGCGTTGACCAGGAAATCGTCGTACCAGCCGTGATAGTGGCCTTCGAACTTGATGAACTTGGGCCGGCCGGTAAAGCCCCGTGCCAGGCGGATTGCAGCCATCACGGCTTCGGTGCCGGTGTTCGCGAAGCGCACGCGCTCTGCGCCGGGAATCATCCTGCGGAGCATCTCCGCGACTTCAATTTCGATCCCGGTCGCGGCGGCAAACAGCGTCCCGCCTTGTGCGGCTTCAACGATGGCTTCGACAATCCGCGGATGAGCATGGCCGAGCGGCAAGGCGCCATACGCCATCATCCAGTCAAGGTACTTGTTGCCGTCGGCATCCCAGATATGAGCTCCGGCGCCGCGCTCGATGAACAGCGGATTATCGCCATAATTCGCCGGACCTCGCGAGGGCGAACTGCCACCCTCGACCAGGCTGGCGACGGCGCGCTCGAAGAGCTGACGTGATCGAGAAGTGCGACTGTGCATAGGCTTAGCGCCGATCTCCGTCCATCGCAGGGAGGAAGTCCGTTTTCTGACTTCTTCAATTCTCAATTCCGAATTCTGAATTCTGAATTCTGAATCCGGTCTTCCGAATCCGGTCTTCCGACTCTGCTTCTGACTTCTGAATTCAATTCTGACTTCCCTCACCGGCTAGCCAATCCCCCGGCCGTTTCCGCGCCGTCTATCGTGTAAACTTGCCCGCTGATGAACGGGGCGTCGTCCGAGGCGAGAAAGGCGAACAGCGCCGCTACTTCTTCCGGCTTCGCGTGGCGCCCCAGCGGAATCTTGCGATTGACCTCGGCCAGCATCTCGCCGGTGTATTCGGCGCGCTGCATGGGCGTGAGAACATAGCCCGGCGCGACAGCGTTCACGCGCACCTTGGGAGCGAGTTCAAGCGCCATAGACCGGGTTAGCTCGATCACGCCGGCCTTGGTGGCGTTGTAATCGGCGTAGTACGGATACCCCACGATGCCATTCGTGGAGGCCGTATTCAGGATCACGCCGCTCCCGCGCTCCATCATGTGCCGCGCTGCCGTCTGCGCGACATAAAAAACGCCGGTTAGGTTCACAGCCAGTACGCGGTCCCATTCCTCGGGCGTGATTTCGAGAAAGTTGTGCCGGATGCTGATCCCGGCATTGTTGATGAGCACGTCCACGCCGCCCAGCAGCCGGAGAGCCTCGGCGAACGCCCGCCGCACCTCGTCGAGCCGCGAGACATCAGCAGCCACAACCCCCGCGAGCGCCGGCAATTCGGCCGCGATCCTGCGGCGGCCCTCCGCATCGCGATCGAGGACTACGACGCGCGCGCCCTCATCGAGAAATCGCGCCGCCGTGGCCGCGCCAATGCCGCTGGCGCCGCCAGTAATCAGAATCCGCTTGTCTCGAAGCCCGCGCATAGTGACTCCATTCGATTCTGTGCGTGACGGTTCGCAGAACACAAGGGAGAAGGTGCCAGACGACGATGATTTCAATCGCGGCTCCGCTAGGGAGGAGACGGGGCGGAGCCAGAAATGCCGCACGTGCCTCATTCAGCCGCACTTACATATAGTGTCACTAAGCGCAACCATTCTTGCGTTTGGTACATGCCCGGCCGTGCTCGCCGCGCGGTGACCCTTCGCCGCCGCGGCAAACACGATTTGCCGCTTGACAGCAAGGCAGCGGCTAGTGTAAGTAATTTAGGTGTCTAATGTAGATGATTTAGGTATACGCCCTTATGAGCAAACCGTCCGACTTGATCCAAGGCACGCTGGACCTGTTGATTCTCAAGACCATCTCACTCGAGCCGAAGCACGGCTGGGCGATCGCCAAGCGCATTGAGCAGGTCAGCAACGAGGCGCTGCAGATCACGCAAGGCGCGCTCTATCCGGCGCTGCATCGCCTGGAGCAGCAGGGCTGGATTCGCGGCGAGTGGCGTGCCTCCGAAACCCGGCGCGAGGCAAAGTTCTACGCGCTCACCAGGGCCGGACGAGTTCAGCTCGATAAAGAGCTGGCGCAATGGGAGCGCCTGTCGAGTGCCGTGGCGCTCGTGATCAAGACGGCGTAAAGGAAGCAATGGCATGAATCCACGGCGCTGGTTGGGTGCGATGAAAATGCGGCTGCGCTCGCTCGCCCGGCGTGGACGCGTGGAGCGGGAGCTCGATAAGGAACTGCGCTTCCACCTGGAGCGCCAGATCGAGGAGAACGTCGCCGCGGGAATGACAGCGGAGGAAGCGCGCTACGCCGCGATGCGGAGGCTCGGCGGCGCGGAGCAGATCAAAGAGGAGTGTCGCGACATGCGTCAAACCGCCTATCTCGAAGACCTCGGCAAGGACCTGCGATATACCGGGCGGGCGCTCCGCAAGAGTCCCGGATTCGCCGTGGCGATCGTGCTCACGCTCGGCCTCAGCATCGGCGCCAACAGCGCCATCTTCAGCGTCATTGACGGCGTACTGCTGAAGCCCCTGCCCTATCCGCAAGCGGACCGCATCGTCCGTCTTTTCTTCAGCAGTAACGATTTCCCGAAGTTTCCCATCAATCCGTTCGATTTCCGTGATTTTCGTGCCCGCAGCCACTCGTTCCAGGCCGTCGCCGCCATCAACCGCAGTGACGTCCAGCTTTCGGGATCAGGCGAGCCGGTGCGGCTCACCGGTTTCCGGATTACAGCCGGATACTTCGGGGTGCTGGGGCTCGTGCCGGCTCTTGGACGTGAGTTTGCGCAGCAAGACGAGCTGCCGGGCAACGGCAGGCTGGTGATCCTGAGCGACCGAGCCTGGCGCGACAAGTTCGCCGCCGATCCCGAAATCCTGGGACGCAAGATCGTGCTGGACTCGCAGCCCTTCACGGTGGTGGGCGTAATGCCGCCCGGTACCGAGCATCCCGGTAACGACTACCACGCGGTGCCCTATGGCGATTCGGTGGATGCCTGGTGGCCTTTCACGTTCGACGGCAATCCGAACCAGCGCGGCCCCCACTATATGGAGGTGATCGGGCGATTGAAGCCCGGGGTGACTCCGGCGCAGGCGCAGGCTGAGATGAATACCCTGGTTCAGGAGGTCGGGCGCGAACACGGTGGATATAGCGGCTGGCACATGCTGGTGATACCGCTCTATCGCGAGATCGTGGGTGCGGACGAGCGCATGCTGCTGGTGCTGCTGGGCGCGGTAGGGTTGGTGCTGCTGATCGCCTGCGCCAACGCGGCCAACCTGCTGCTGGCGCGCGCCACAGCGCGTCAGCGCGAGATCGCTGTGCGAATGGCTCTGGGCGCGGCGCGGGCGCGGTTGCTCCGCCAAACGTTGACCGAGAGCCTCTTGCTCGCGCTGATCGGAGGCGGGCTCGGCGCGCTGCTTGCGCTCGGCGGGGTGCGGGCGCTGGTCGCCTTGCTTCCCGCTGGATTTCCCCGCGCCGATTCCATTCGCGTGAACGCGCCGGTTTTCGTTTTCACGCTGCTGGTGGCCCTTGCCACCGGCCTGTTGTTCGGACTCGCGCCGGCGATCCGGTCCTCGCGAGTCGATGTACAGCAGGCCCTGCGAGAGGGCGCTCGCGGCGCTACGGGCAGCAAGCATCATCAGCGATTGCGCGATGCCTTGGTGGTGGCGGAGGTGAGTCTTGCCTGCGTCCTGCTGGTCGGCGCCGGCCTGATGCTGCGCAGCTTTGTGAATCTGCTGCGAATGGACCCCGGTTTCCGGCCGGAGCACGTCATCACGGCAAGCCTCTCGCTGCCGGATACGGATTATAAGAGTGATGCCGCCGTTGCTCACTTCTGCGACCAACTCGTCGCCAGTCTCGCTGCGGCTCCGGGCGTGAAGGCCGCCGGTGCCGGCAGCGACCTGCCGTGGACGGGCTATGACGAGAACGACGGCGGTTTCACGATCGAGGGCGAGAAGCCGGCGCCCGGAGAAGACTTTCACGCCCGCTATCACGTCGCCACTCCGGATTACTTTCGCGCCCTCGGCATCCCCCTGGTGCGCGGGCGTTTCTTCACCGAAGGTGACCGCAAGGATGCGCCCAGCGCCTTGATCGTCAATGAAACCATGGCGCGCCTCTACTGGCGG
Organism: Terriglobia bacterium; assembly: GCA_030037755.1. Taxonomy (GTDB): domain Bacteria; phylum Acidobacteriota; class Terriglobia; order UBA7540; family UBA7540; genus Gp13-AA77. The sequence goes on along the minus strand of JASHQD010000092.1, from coordinate 16,443 downwards.
AAAAGGGATGCCCTGGGCGGGCGAGTTACATTCACCGACAATCCCAAAGAAAAAGACTGGATGACCGTGGTGGGCATTGTCGGCGACGTGAAAGACAGACCGGACGCCGCCGGAGCCGAACCCGCCTTCTGGTGGTCGATGCTGCAGGTACCATTCGGGCAGATGTCCGTTGCTGTGCGCGCGGATTCCGATACCGCGCAACTCGCCAACGAACTTCGACGCGAGGTCCATCGCCTCGATCCCACCCTGGCCGTCGCCGACGTGCGTATGATGGATCAGATCGCAGACGCCAACGTCGCCACGGCACGGTTCTCGTTATTTCTGGTAGGGCTGTTCGCGGCGCTGGCCATCACGCTCGCGGCCATTGGGACTTATGGAGTGATCTCGTATTCGGTAGGCCAGCGAACCCACGAGTTCGGAATGCGCATGGCGCTCGGCGCCGCGAGAAGTGACGTCCTGCGGCTGGTGCTCTCTCGAGGGGTACGGCTAGCCTTTTCGGGACTGATCCTGGGCGCAGCAGGCGCTCTGGTGCTGGCTCGCGTCTTGCAGAGCCTGATTTTCGAAGTCAGTCCCGCCGACCCTCTGACCTTTGCCGCGGTAGGAATCCTCGTGCTTGGTGTGGCCGTCGTTGCCTGCTACATTCCGGCGCGGCGAGCCACCCACGCCGATCCCATGGTCGCTTTGCGTTCGGAATGAGTCTCTATAGCTGCCGCCACTCGTGCAACGTTTGACCCCGCACTCCGCATCATTTACCATCGCATCGCGCGACGCTGCATTGCCACATCGCGCGCACTCCGATGATCCGCCCGCATTCGCCTCCCGCTGCCGGCAAGACCATTATCGCCCTGGGCGCAAGCTTGCTGCTGATCTCACTTGCCCTTGTCGCCGGCTTTCGACACCCTCTGGCGCGTGCCAGGCTGATGCGCGTTTCAGCCTCATCCGGAAACCGTCTGGCTTCGCTCCCCCCGACCATCGTGTGGGCGTGGGAGCGTCCTGAAGATCTGCGCTTTCTGCCCGCCGGGCGCGTGGGCGTCTCGTTTCTTGCCGGGACTGTGACGCTGAGTGGGGACACGGTGAGGCTGCAGCCGCGTCGGAACGCTCTTCAGGTCCGGAAGGGAACGCCGCTCATCGCCTGCGCCCGTATCGAGATCGACTCCGCGCATCCTGCGGCACTTTCATCGGATCAGGCCGCGGCAGCATCAGCGGCGATCCTGAGCCTCGCGAATCTCGACGGCTTTGCCGCGGTCCAAGTTGATTTTGACGCTGCAGTCTCCGAGCGCTCGTTTTACGGGAGCCTGCTGCGCGATCTGCGGCGCCGTCTGCCGCCCGCCATGCCGCTTTCCATCACCGCGCTGGCCTCCTGGTGCATGGACGATTCCTGGATCGCCGGACTGCCGGTCGACGAAGCCGTGCCCATGCTCTTCCGCATGGGGCCGGACGCAGAAGACGTTCGTCTGCTTCTGGCACAGGGCGGCGATTTCAGCCTGCCGGTCTGCCGCGAGAGCGTCGGGCTCAGCACCGATGAACCGATTCGCGATCTGCCTCCGGGGCGGCGGCGATACATGTTCAGGCCCGAAGGATGGTCGCCCAGCGCGCTCCCTGCGCTGGCCTCCGAGGAGCAGCACCGATGAAGCGAATGATCGTGGGGCTGTTGACGGTCGGGCTGGCGGCGGCTCTGGTGTTCGAGTGGACGCGCCTCGCGCCGGGCTGCATGCCTCCGCCGGCGCCGACGGTCTTCACCGGGACCGACCATCCGGACTCTCCGCTTGGACCCTACACACGGGGCCGGTTGGGCGTGCTCGAGCCGGACTACCAACGGGTACACCTGTACGTCGCCTACCGCAATCTGATGGGACGGAGCTTTGACCGCGCACAGGCGCTGGCGTTGTGGGGATTTCCGCCGGATTCCCCCGAACTTCTTGACCAACCGCCCAAACCTGGTCCGGCGCCGCCCCTGATCTCACCTCCGCCCCAGCCTCCCGATTGGCCGCATGCTTGGATTGACGCTCGCAATCAGGTTCCCAATGTGGCGCACGCAGAATACTTGATGCCCTGGCCCGGCATGCGGCCCTCACCGAACTTCCGCTTGCCGACACCGGATGGCATCAATCGCTATGCTCATGGACCCGGCGATCGACTCGCGGTCTACGTCAACTGTCTGCCACCCGCTTTCGAGAGCGCAATTGACACGCTTCAGGATCGGACCCGAGAATACGGCGCGGGCAGCACGCAATTGGCGGCTTGGATTACGGCTCAGGATGAGGTGTTCTCGAACTGCGCGCAGGGCGACAACGTTCCCGCACCGCTCGAAGCCAACGCCTCGCCCCTCGCCCGCGCCGATCGCGATTATCAAATTGCCTCCGCGTACTTTTACGCCGGCGATTTCGCCAAGGCCGTGACGGCATTTCAAGCCATTGCCGCCGACCGAACCTCACCGTGGAGCCCGCTGGCCCAGTACCTGGTGGCGCGCGCGTACATCCGCGAGGCCACCGTCGGCCACGACGACGATTCCCCGGACATGGCCGCGCTCGCCAATGCCGAGTCGCAGCTCAAGCAGGCCCTCGACAATCCCAAATCACCCGATCTGCACGCCTCGGCCGCGGCGCTGTTGGATTACGTCGAGGTGCGACTGCATCCTGATCAAAAAGTCCGCGAGTTGGCACAGGTGCTGATGCAGAATCCGACGCCCGCCGAACTCGCGCGGGAAGTTCACGACTATACCTTCCTGCTCGACAGGCTGGAAAGCGAGCGCTACTCGCAAAGTCCCGCGGAGCTGCAAGCCAGTCGCGGCGAGTTTTATCCAAAGCTCGCCGAATTGCGCGGCCAGGACGATCTGACGGACTGGATTCTGACGTTCCAGCTCAACGACGCGGCGGCGCGCGATCATGGTTTTGAGAAGTGGCAGCAGACGAATTCGACGGCGTGGCTGGTGGCGGCCATTACCAAAATGGACCCCAGCGATCCGCGCGCGGCGAAGCTGATCGAGGCAACGCAGACCGTGCAAGCGTCGGCACCGGCTTACGCTTCGGTCACGTTTCATCGCTTCCGGCTGATGATGCAAGGTGGCGAACGTGCCGCCGTACTGCCGCAGCTCAACCGGCTGCTGGCGCGCGATACCGCAACCATGCCGCGCTCGGCGTTGAATCTGTTTCTCGCCATGCGCATGACCTACGCGCGGAACCTCGCAGAGTTTCTCAAGTACGCGGCACGTGTCCCCGTCGAAACAAGTTACTACGGCTATTGGCCTTCCAACGCGGCGGCTCATCCTCCCGAGGGAAGTCCGTGGTTCGATTCCGACGCGCTGATGGTCCTCAACCAGCAAATGACGCCCGCTACTCTGACTGAAGTCGCGGAGAACAACGCGCTACCCGTCTATCTGCGTCGCGAAGTCGCACGCGGCGCCTGGACGCGGGCGTTTCTGCTCGGAGACGATCAGGCTGCGCTGAAGCTCGCGCCGGTGCTTGCGTCGCTCCAGCCCGAGCTGCGGGCGAGCCTGAACGGATTCTCGAGCGCCGCTACGCCTGGCGAGCGCCGCTTCGCCGGAACGCTCACGATCCTGCGCTTCCCGGGTCTGCGACCGTACATCAGCAGCCCCGAACGCGACACGCCGACCGAGCGCATCGACAACTTTAGAGAGAACTGGTGGGGCGATGGCTTGTACTGCGGCTGGCCGGCGTGGCAATTCGATTCCGGCGTCTCTCAGCAGCCGGGCGCGAAGCCCAACATCGTTCCGTGGCCGGTCCTTGAACCTCCCCTGACGGAGCTTTACCCGGCAGGAACCGTCCCGCCGCCCTCATTCATGACTCGCACCGAAATCGCCGATGCGCAACGCGATTGGACTCGAACGCGAGCGCTGCCCGTTGCCTCGATCGTGCTCGGGAATGATGTGCTGGCCTGGGCGCGGCAACATCCGGACGATTCACGAGCGCCCGAAGCGCTCGCGCTTGCGGTACGCGCAGGCCACTTTGGATGCGCCGATCCCGATCGCTGGAAGGTCTCGAAGGCGGCATTCGATCTGCTTCATCGCCAATATCCAGCAAGCAGTTGGGCGAAGCAGGCGAAGTTCTGGTACCGCTGAAGAACCCTGAACTCGTTTCCTACTCCGCTGCCTTGACCGCCAGACTTAGCCGCCGCTATCATCAAATCTTGGGACCAATCCACTGCCTCGCAACACGGCCCGGTATCGGCGCCGCCTGCCAGGTGAAAATCGAGCCATTATGAGCCAGAACGACCGTTTCTTCTTCGAACGTTACGGCCTTGACGAGGGCGCGCTTGAGCACTACCTGGGCGCGGCGCTCTCCGAAGGCGGCGACTATGCCGACCTTTATTTCGAGCACACAACCACGTCGTCCATCCTCGTGGACGAGTCGCTGGTGAAGACGGCAAGCGAAGGCATCTCGGTCGGCTGTGGGATTCGCGTCGTGGCCGGCGAGCAGACCGGCTACGCCTACTCGGACGATCTCGCGCCCGAGCGCATCCTGAAAGCCGCCAAGATCGCGGCGCGCATCGCCAGCGGTCCGGCGCAGGTCTCGACCGTTGGCCTGAGCACGCTCGAATCGCAGCACGATTTCTACCCCGTCGTGCACGCTCCGACTGATGAGGGTCTGGACCCGAAGCTCGACCTTGTTCGCCGCGCGGACGCGGCGGCGCGCGCCTACGACTCGCGCATCGGGCAGGTGCGTGTGAGCTACGCCGACCAGATCCGTCACGTGCTCATCGCCGGCTCCGACGGCCGTATGGTCACGGACTTTCAGCCGCTCGTGCGCCTGAACGTCTTCACCCTGGCCCAGGAAGGGTCGAATCGCCAGTCGGGGTCAAGTGGCGGTGGCGGACGCGTTCCGCTCGAGTTCTTCACCGGCGACCGGTCGCCGGAGTGGTTCGCGAAGGAAGCGGCGCGCCAGGCGATCGTCCAGTTGAGCGCGCAGGACGCGCCCGCGGGCGAGATGGAAGTCGTGCTCGGTCCCGGCTGGCCCGGCATCCTGCTGCACGAAGCAATCGGACACGGCCTCGAAGCCGATTTCAATCGCAAAGGCATCTCGGCGTTCAGTGGACGGATCGGGCAGCGCGTGGCGTCCGATATCTGCACGGTGGTCGACGATGGGACCATCCCCGACCGGCGCGGGTCGCTGAATGTCGATGACGAGGGCGTGCCCACGCAGCACAATGTGCTCATCGAGAACGGCATCCTGAAGGGCTATCTCCAGGACAAGCTCAGCGCCGGGTTGACGCACACCAGCCTCACCGGAAATGGCCGTCGCGAGAGTTACGAGCACATACCGATGCCGCGCATGACCAACACCTACATGCTCGCCGGCAAAGACGATCCCCAGGACATCATCCGCTCCGTGAAGCACGGGCTGTACGCGGTCTACTTCGGCGGCGGACAGGTGGATATCACCAGCGGCAAGTTTGTCTTCTCGGCATCCGAAGCCTACCTGATCGAAGACGGCAAGGTAACGGCGCCGGTGAAAGGCGCGACGCTGATCGGCGACGGTCCGACTGTTCTGACGCGTGTCAGCGCGGTCGGCAACGATCTCAAGCTTGACACCGGCATCGGCACCTGCGGCAAGGAAGGTCAGAGCGTGCCGGTCGGCGTCGGGATTCCGACGATGAAGGTGGATCGGCTGACGGTGGGAGGAACAGCGCCGAAGGCGGCGACATCGTTCGTGTAGACTAGAACCCGTGTCTTGACGTTTTAGCGTCTTGACGTTATGATGACTTTATGAAGCCCGCACAAAAAAGAGCCACCGTCTACTTTGACCAGCAGATTCACAGAATACTGCGTTTGAAGGCGGCAGAAACCGAGAGTTCGGTTTCTGACATCGTGAATAACGCTGTACGGCAGGCGCTGGCTGAGGACGCCGAAGACCTCGCAGCCTTCGAAGAGCGCGCTCGCGAGCCGAGAACTCCGCTGGAAGATTTGCTCAAGGACATGAAGAGGCGTGGCGAGCTATAGGGTTGTTGTCGCATCTTCGGCAATCAAGGAGCTTCGCGCTTTCCCGAAGAAAGACCGCCAGAGGATAGCTGCAAGGTTGAGATCCCTTTCCGATGCCCCTCGGCCGGACGGGGGCGAGAAACTCGCCGGGCAAAATCGTTATCGCGTGCGCCAAGGCGATTACCGCATCATCTACGCGATTGACGACGCTGGGGCGACGGTAGATGTGATGAAGATCGCTCACCGCAGAGAAGTTTACCGCTGATCCGGCGAGCTAATAAGGGGGAAACAGAGAGTGAGGTTTCTCCCATGGCCGAAACACGACCCGGTGGCCGCATCATTACGATCAGCGTCACTGCGGCCAAGCGCCACGCGATCAGTCACGCAATCGTGCTGGCGCTGGGATTTCTGATCGGAGTGATCGGGTCGCGCTACAGTTGGCAGTTCTTCACGCCCTCGTATCTGCTGAAGGCGGATCTGGCGGTTCCGGGCAGTCTTAACGTAAAGGATCCGGTGCAAGTGGCGGGCGTGCAGGTCGGACGCGTTTGGGAAATCGGCTTGATTCCCACCGGTGACAAGCCGGTGGAAGTGACGATGCGGATTGAAAAGCGGTTTCAGCCGGTGATCCGCGCCGATTCCGCAGCCAGCGTGGCGACTTCGGGCCTGCTCGGCGGGAATTACATCGATATCACCCGCGGCAGCGTGAATCAACCCGTGCTGCCCGGCGGCGCGACGGTCAAGACAGCGGACCGGCCGTCCGCACAGACTTGCGACCAGATCATGAAAGCGTTTTCGCGGCTCGGAGATGCGTTGAAAGCGCCCTTTAACCATTGACAGGATCGGCCATGCCACAAGACCAGCTCGAACAAATCGCTCAGGACCTCGTCAAGCGCGCGATGGCTGCCGGCGCCACCGCGGCGGATGCCACCGTGCGCGAAGGCGACGAATTCTCCACCACCATTCGTCTGGGTAAAATCGAAAACCTGAAGGAAGCGGAGTCGAAGGTGCTTGGGCTGCGTGTGTTCCTGGGAACGCGCAGCGCCAGTTCCTATTCGAGCGACTTTTCGACGAGCGCAATCGAACGCTTGGTGGTGCGCACGATCGAGATGGCGCGTGCGACTTCGGAAGATCCTGCGAATGGCCTGCCGGACGCCTCCGAACTCGGACGCTACGAGGGCGACCTGCAGCTCTACTCGCCCGACCTCAGCAGCATCTCGACCGAAGAGCGAATCGCGGTGGCGCGGCGCGCGGAGAAGGCCGCGCTCGATGCCGATCCGCGGATTCAGAATTCCGAAGGCGCCGGGGTCGAAGCCGGCGTCGGAAGCAAGGCTTACGCCAACTCGCTGGGATTTGTGGCGAGTTACCGCTCGTCGGCCGGATCGGTCTCGGTCGTCCCGGTCGCACAGGAAGGACACAACGGCAGCACCAGCATGCAGCGCGATTACTGGTATTCGGTGGGCCGCGGCGCGGCAGCGCTCGGCGATCCCGAAGGCGTAGGACGCGAAGCGGCGGCGCGCGTGTTGCGGCGGCTCGGTGCGCGCAAAATCTCCACCTGCCGGTGTCCGGTGATTTTCGATCAGGAGACCGCACGATCGCTCGTCGGGCACATCTTCGAAGCAGTGCGTGGCGACTCGATCTATCGCAACTCGTCGTTTCTCGCCGGTCAGCTCGGCGAGCGCATCGCGGGCGAGAACGTCACCGTCCTCGACGACGGTTTGCGTCCGGGCGGATTCGGCTCGCGTCCGTTTGATGACGAGGGCGTCGCGCCCGGGATCACGCCCGTGATCGAGCGCGGCGTGCTCAAGAGCTACCTGTTGAACACCTACACGGCGCGCAAGCTGAATCTGCGAACCACGGGCAACGCGTCGCGCGGCGTCGCCGGACCGCCGGGCGTCGGCCCCAAGAACTTCTACCTCCAGCCCGGGACGCATTCGCCGGCGGAAATCCTGAAATCCGTTAAGAACGGATTTTACGTGACCGAGCTGATCGGCATGGGCGTGAACGTCGTCACCGGCGATTACTCGCGCGGCGCGGCCGGCATGTGGATCGAGAACGGCGAACTCGCCTACCCGGTCGAAGAAGTGACCATTGCCGGCAGCCTGCAGGAGATGCTGAATCACGTGGCCATGCTCGGCAACGATCTCGAGTTTCGCAGCGCGCTGGCTTCGCCCACGCTGCTCGTGGAAGGCTTGACTGTCGCGGGTACGTAAGGTCGCGCGCAGGGGGACGTGGTGATTCCGGAACGCCGGCCATCGATCGCGAGTGCGCGCCGTGAAGACGGCCGCTCGCCGCTGCTGATGATCTTCGGAATCTCGGTGGCGATTGCCGTCGTGCTGGCGATCGTAGCGTGGACCATGCACGCGCGCGTCAGCCGTCCTGCGGTTCGTCCGCCCCTCAACGCCGAAACTCAAGCCTGCCTGCAGCAGATCGCAGTGACCGACATCCACATGAGCGCCGCCGAAACCGGACTCGGAAGCAATGTGACTTACATGGACGCGCAGGTCAGGAACAACGGCACGCGCGCCGTGCGCGAGGTCGACGTGGATCTGACGTTCGTGGATATGCTCAATCAAACCGTGCTGCGGCGGACCGCGCACCCGATCAATGCCTCAGCGCCGCCACTAAAGCCCGGCGAGTCACGGCCCTTCCGCGTCACTTTCGACTACATGCCCACGGATTGGAATCAGGGCGCGCCAAGCACTACCGTCTCCTACGTCAGTTTTTGACTTTGACGCGCCGGGACGAGCCGCCGGCCTATCAAAGTACTTGGGTGATCCAGCCTCCGCCCACCACCTCATCGCCGTCGTAAAAGACCGCGGCCTGTCCCGGCGTGACGGCGCGCTGCGGCTCAGCGAATTCGACGATTGCCTCGGCATTGGGGAGCGACTCGACGCGGGCCGGCGCGGGCACGTGCTTGTTGCGGATACGCACCGCTGCTTCGACCGTCTCGCCCTCAGCTACCGGACGAATCCAATTGACCTGACGCACGCGGCAGCGCTTGCGCAGCAGGTCTTCGTTTCGGCCGACGACTACGCGATTGTGACTGCGATCGAGCTCGATCACATAGAGCGGCTCGCCGCCGGCGAAACCCAGGCCCTTGCGCTGTCCGACAGTGTAGTTGTGCAGCCCGGAGTGCTCTGCCAGAACCTTCCCGTCCGTTGAGACGACTTCGCCCGACGTACCTGCGGGCTTCTCGCCCTGCTCAGCGAGATAAGCGTTGATGAAATCACGATAGCTGCCCGAGGAGACGAAACAGATCTCCTGGCTGTCGGGCTTGTCGGCCACCGGCAGCTTGCGCTCGCGAGCCAGGGCGCGCACTTCGTCCTTGTGCAAGTCGCCCAGCGGGAAGATCGTCCGGCTCAATTCCTCCTGGCCGAGGCCGAACAGGAAGTACGACTGGTCGCGCGCGCGATCGACGGCGGCCAGAAGCTGGTAACGTCCGGTCGCGGGATCCTGGCGCACGCGCGCGTAGTGGCCCGTGGCGATCCGCTCCGCGCCCAGGGCCTGGGCGCTGCGATAAAACTCAGTGAACTTCACCTGCGTGTTGCAAAGGCTGCACGGGATGGGCGTCTCGCCCGCAAGATAGCCCTCGACGAACGGCCGCACCACATCCGCCTCGAAGCGGTCCTCGAGGTTGACCACGTAGTACGGAATCCCAAGAAACCGCGCCACGCTTCGCGCGTCGTAAACGTCATCGAGCGAGCAGCAGCGTCCCGACGCATGGCCCTTCGTAGACGTCGACTCTGCGAGGCCCTGCAGGGCCGGCAACCGTCGCTGATTCCAGAGCTGCATGGTCAGGCCGACGACGGGCGCGCTCGATACACTACCGCTGTTGCCGCCAGCGCCGCTCAAATCCGCGCCGGCTGCGGCCTCAGCCATTATCGGATTGTTCTCGGCGAGCAAAGCTGCGGCCGTGGAACTGTCCACGCCGCCGCTCATCGCCACTGCAATGGTCATCTGTAAAACCTTGCTCTTATCCCGCTATGACGCGCGGCGTCATTCTCCGTGTCCTCGGCCAGACTTTTCTAACACAGACGCCACAGAGGCGCGGAGCACGCTGGGTTTGAACATCACTCAAAACTACGGAGGCCACGAAGAACTGCGGCTCGGTCACGATCGGCTCAAGCTACAGCCTACAAATCAGCAGCTCGCGCTCGTAGATGATCTCGGACGGCAGCCGATCGTGCAGATCGAAGAACAGCTCTTCGTGCTCCATTACTTCCGCTCGCCACGCGCTGCGATCGAACGCCTGCAGTTTGTCGAACCGCTCCTTTGAAAAGTCGAGCCCTTTCCACTCGATGTCCTCGTAGTGCGGCATCCAGCCGATCGGCGTTTCCTTGCCCACCGCCCGGCCACGCGCGCGATCCACGATCCATTTCAGCACCCGCATATTCTCGCGAAAGCCGGGCCACAGAAACTGCCCGTTCTCGTCCTTGCGAAACCAGTTCACGTGGAAGATGCGCGGCGTTTCGCTGAGCGAGCGTTGCATCAGAATCCAGTGCCGGAAGTAATCGCCCATGTGGTAGCCGCAGAACGGCAGCATGGCCATAGGATCGCGCCGCACTTTGCCGACCGCGCCGGCCGCGGCCGCCGTGGTCTCCGAACCCATGGTGGCGCCCACGTAGACGCCTGAGCTCCAATTGAACGCCTGATAGACCAGCGGCATCGTCGTCGCGCGCCGGCCGCCAAAGACGATCGCGCTGATCGGCACGCCTTCGGGATCCTCCCACGCCGGATCGATCGTCGGGCATTGCGATGCGGGCGCGGTGAAGCGCGCGTTGGGATGCGACGCTGTCGCGCCGGTCCGCTTCGCGATTTCAGGGGTCCACCGCTCGCCGCGCCAATCGATGCATTCCGCCGGCGGCTCGTCGGTCATGCCTTCCCACCACACACCGCCCTCGGGCGTCAGCGCGGTGTTGGTGAAGACGGTGTTTCGCGCCAGCGTCGCCATCGCATTGGGATTTGTCTTCTCCGATGTGCCTGCCGCGACGCCGAAGAATCCCGCTTCGGGATTGATCGCGCGCAGCCGCCCGTTTGAATCGGGGCGAAGCCACGCGATGTCGTCGCCGACCGTCCACACCTTCCAGCCTTCGAGCCCATCCGGCGGAACCAGCATGGCGAGATTCGTTTTGCCGCAGGCGCTGGGAAATGCCGCCGCCACGTAAGTCTTTTCGCCCGACGGGCTCTCGACGCCGAGAATTAGCATGTGCTCGGCCATCCAGCCGTTATCACGGGCCAAATTCGACGCGATGCGGAGCGCGAAGCACTTCTTGCCGAGCAGGGCGTTGCCGCCGTATCCGGAACCGTAGGACCAGATCTCGCGGGTCTCGGGGAAATGCACAATGTACTTCGTCGGATTGCACGGCCAGGAGACATCCTTCTGCCCGGGCGCGAGCGGCACGCCGACGGTGTGCATGCATGGCACCACACGCTTCGTGTCCTTGTCGATTTCTTTGAACACGGGCAGCCCAATGCGGGTCATGATCCGCATGTTCACCACAACGTAAGGCGAGTCGGTAAGCTCGACGCCGATCTGCGAGACCGGTGTACCCGTCGGACCCATGCTGAAGGGCAGCACGTACATGGTGCGTCCTTGCATGGACCCTGCAAAAAGCTCCTTCAACTCGCGCCGCATCTTGTAGGGATCTTCCCAGTTGTTGTTGGGACCCGCCATGGCGCGCGAGTGCGAGCATATGAAGGTGCGATTCTCGACGCGGGCGACGTCACCGGGGTCGGAACGCGCGTAGAAACAGCCGGGCCAGAGGTCCTCGCTGAGCTTGATGAAGGTTCCCTTCTCCACCATCTGCCGGCACAGGATGTCGTACTCCTGCTGTGACCCATCGACCCAATGGATCGCCGCGGGCCTGGTGAGACGCGCCATCTTTTCGACCCAGCGAACGAGGTGCGTGTTGATGCTCAGCGGCTGCGATGGATCGCGTCCCCATAGGGAGCGCCCGCCATTACGGTCGACCACCTCCAGCGACGAAGGCATAGGCGGAGCATGACGTGCGGCTTCGGACATCGAGACTCCTTCGGCGAAATGTCGGCTAGTACTTCAGATTAAGCGGTCGATGGCGGTGAAAGCAAGGCGGGGGTTACTTGTTCTCCGAGCCGCTACCCACTTGAATTTATCTACTCTGTAACGAGCCGGCGCCGGGGTTATGACGCTGCCAGCTCGCGCCGAAGCTTTTCCGATTTCTCAGCCACTCCTCGCGCCAGGCTCTGCTTATGCTCGACCAGCTTGCGCGCGAGGTCGGCGTCGCTGGTGGCCAGAATCTGCACCGCCAGAATGGCGGCATTCACCGCGCCGGCTTTGCCAATCGCCGTGCAGGCCACGGGCACGCCGGCCGGCATCTGGACGATGGAAAGCAGCGAATCGAGCCCTCCAAGGGTGGTCGTCATAGGCACGCCGATCACCGGCAGAGTGGTCTCAGCCGCGACAACGCCGCCGAGATGGGCCGCGCCGCCCGCGCCGATGATGATCACCTTGATCCCGCGCTCGATCGCCGTCCGTGCGTACTCCGCCGTGCGCGCGGGCGAGCGATGCGCGGAGCTGACCTCCACCTCGCAGGGCACACCGAACTTTTTCAGCGTCGCCGCCGCCTCGCTCATAATCGGCAGATCGGAATCGCTGCCCATCAAAATGCCAACCAACGCTCCGCTTGTCTCGGTCATGCACTCTCCTTAGGAATAGTTCTTAGTTCTCGGCCTGATCCGTCTCGTTAACCCGCTCCAAGCGTTCAGCGTCGGCCCTGTCCTGTGTGCGCCCGGTCGATCCCTTATTCTTCGCCAGCGCCTCTCGTCCAATAAACTTCGCCGGCACACCCGCTAGATCACCCTCAACTCTCGACGCCCAGGCTTCTTCAAAAGACAGGCCGCTGATGCTGGTCAGAATATCGATCCGGTCGGGGCGCACGCCGATCTGCACGACCTGGTACGGTCCTGCGAAGTCAGTCGCCTTCAGGACAAGCGGACCGAGCCCAAAAACTCGGAGCGTCGCTTCGAGCCGCTGCGCATTTTCAGCCGTGTTGTGGATTAGAATGTCGAGATCGCCTGTATAACGAGGAAAGCCGTGATAGGTCAGGGCGACTGAGCCCACGATCAGGTATTCAATCTCGTTTGAGTTTAACAATTCGACAAACGCGCGCCAGTCTTCTGGAATTTCTGTCGCCTTCCACATGAATCAAGCTCCGCAACTTAAACAGCATTTCAAGGCGCTCTTGCGGGGAGAGGCTTCGATAGTACTTCAGGTCAGCTTCTTCGGCTTCTTCGAAAGTACGAAATTTAGCGACCACCGGCTCCATCTTCACCCATTCTAATCGATCGAACTCAGCAACTGCCCATCCGCCAACCGCCCTCACACCGGCGGAACCTTCGCCGCCGGGTACCCTCTGTGATTCGGCGTCACCGGCAGCGTGCCGCCCGGTTTGGGCGCCCGGTTCTCGAGGCCATGTTTCGCGATGTCGTGACGGTACTGCACGCCTTCGAAGTGAATCTTCTCCGCTGCACTATAGGCTCTCTGAATTGCCGAGGCCAGATCTTCGCTGGACGCGGTTACGCCCATCACTCGCCCGCCAGCAGTCAGCAGCTTGTGATCCTCCACCCGGGTCCCGGCGTGAAAAACTTTGACTCCGCCCAGACCTTCGGCGGATTCGTACCCGGTGATCTCGCGGCCTGTTTCCGGCGCCGCGGGGTACCCGGCCGACGCCAGCACCACGCATACCGCAGGATTCGGCGTCCAGTGGGCCTCGCGGGAAGCGAGCGTGCCGTCGCGGGTGGCCAACAGAAGCTCAACCAGGTCCGACCGCAGGCGCATCATGATCGGCTGCGTTTCGGGATCGCCCAGGCGGACGTTGTATTCAAGCACTTGCGGACCTTCGGCGGTCATCATCAGGCCGCAATACAGAAACCCACGATAGTGAATACCTTCAGCAGCCAGCCCCTTCAGTGTGGGCCGCACCACGCGCGCCATGATCTCATTGCGGCCGGCCAGGTTAAGGATCGCGTCGTCGCTGTAGGCGCCCATGCCGCCGGTGTTCGGACCTGCGTCGCCGTCGAGCAGGCGCTTGTGGTCCTGGGTGGGCGCGAGTTCCACCACGCCCTGTCCATCGGTCAGCACAATGAACGACATCTCGCTGCCCGTGAGGCATTCCTCGATCACCACGCGCTCGCCCGCCTCGCCCAGGATCTTACGCTGCATGAAGTCATCGAGCGCGCGCACGGCCTCGTCAGGATTGGCGGCGATCACCACGCCCTTGCCCGCGGCCAGGCCGTCAGCCTTGATCACCAGCGGCCAGCGGAATGCCGCCAGAGCCTCGATCGCCTGGCTGTAGCTTTCGGCGATGGCGCAGCGCGCCGTCGGGATACCGTGGCGCGTCATGAACTCCTTGGCGAAGATTTTGCTGCCTTCGAGACGCGCGGCAGCCTTCGAGGGTCCGACAATCGGACGCCCGGCGCGCTCAAAATCGTCCACGATGCCCGCCACCAGCGGCGCTTCCGGCCCGACCACCGTGAGATCCGCCCGCAGCCAGTTGGCAAGTTCCAGCAGGGCGCCCGGCTTCGCCGTGTCCACGGGAACGCACTCCGCCTCCTGCGCGATGCCCGCGTTGCCCGGCGCGCAGTAGATCTCCTCCATGCGCAGACTTTCACGCAGCTTCCACGTCAAGGCGTGTTCACGACCACCGGAACCGATTACCAGAATTCTCATAAGCCGGGCCTACGTTATCACGTGCAGTGGCAAGTGACAAGTCGAGTGGCAAGGGCCGCACCGGGGTTCGATCGCAAGCTCCGGCTCCGGTTGCACCTTGAGCACGCGGTCTCTATGGCGGGTCAGGCTTGTTCCTCCTGCCCGGGCGATGCCTTCTGTTTTCCCCCAGGCTACCGTCGCGCATAAAGCAATAGGGACTGTGCTAAAATCCCCTGCGGGTGGCGCTTGCGGCCTTGCATGCCACGCGGGATTCGGCCTTGAGCGACAGGCAATTTGAGTTCGAATGGGACGAGAACAAGGCTGTCGCGAACATCCGGAAGCACGGTGTGAGCTTTGAGCTTGCCTCATCCATATTTGCCGATCCGTTGTTGGTCAGCGTCGCCGATCTGGAGCATGGCGGAGGGGAGGAGCGTTGGTTTTCCGTCGGATGCGCAGTTAACGGCACGGTCCTTTCCGTGGTTTATGTCTGGCGTGAAATCGACGAGGCGCTGGCGAACGTGCGGCTGATTTCAGCTCGGCCGGCAACACGAAACGAAGCTCGCTTCTACGAAGAGAACCTATGAGCGAACACCCTATCGACAACGATCCGATGCCCGATGAAATCGACTTCCGCAAGGGAGTTCGGGGTCTGCACCACATTCCTCCGGACGCGAAGGTCTTCCTGCCCGCTTCCATCGAGCGAAGTGTGTGGCAGTACTTTTCCGCCAAGGCCGAGCAGAAGGGTGTGGAGTTGTCGGAATTGCTGACGGATGTCCTCAAGCGAGACATCGAAATCAACGAAGCGTTGAAGTAACTCGCGCCTCGGTGGCACAGCTACTCGTGGCTGTGCCCCGTGCGCGAACCCCTGCCCCTTGCACAGCCGGGAATGGCTGTTCCACCGCGCTCACGGACCGAAAACGCGGCACAAAGAAGCGGCCAAAAAAATTTTGCTTGACAGCCGTGTTCGCTAGTACTAGTTTAGTAGTATGCGACCGCGATCAACCACCCTGACAGCCCAGGAACTGGAGCTGATGAAGATCATCTGGCGGCGGGAGTCTGCCACCGTCCGCGACGTCTATGAGGAACTGCTCGAGCGCCGCAAGATCGCCTACACCACGGTGATGACGACGCTGAAGACGCTCGAGCACAAAGGATATCTGCGCGCCGCGCAGCAGGAGCGCGCCTACGTTTACCAGCCCACCAAGCCCCGCAACCAGGTGATCAAGGGCATGGTGCGCGAGTTCGTCGACCGCGTGTTCAACGGCTCGGCTGAGCCGCTGGTGGTCCACCTGCTCGAAGACAAGCAACTCTCGGAGGCGGAACTCCGCGAGATCTCACGCATGATGGGGAAGAAAAAATGACCTCCTCGATCTGGCTGCGCGACCTCGTTGCTTATGCTTTACAGGCGCTCGTGCTGGTGAGCGCCGGGGCGCTGCTGGCAGGCCTGTTCCGCTTCCGCGCTTCCACCGCCACGCTGATCTATTGGCAGGCGCTGCTGGGACTCTGCCTCGTTCTGCCCGTGTGCCAGCGCTGGAGGCCTGACAATCCAAGCCCCGTTACGTTGAGGCGCGCTGAAACAGCGGCCGTGATCGCCTCGCCGGCTGCCGTTATGGGGCGCCAAGTAGCGGCGACGTCCTCGCTGAATCGCTGGACGAGCCGCTTGAACGCTGGGTGGCCGATCCAGCGCTTGGCGCTGCTGCTGATCGCGGGCGGCATCCTGGTGCGCGCGCTGTGGCTCGCTGCCGGATTCCTGGGACTGGCGCGATTGCGCCGGCGCTCCCGGCCCGCGCCTGACGCGCTCGCGAGCGTGCTCGATGACGCG
>JASHQD010000091.1 GCA_030037755.1 Terriglobia bacterium | reverse complement strand
TGCTGACGCGGCTCGATCTCCACCAGCGGCATGCCGCCTTGAGAAATCAGCAGATTGTTCCAGAACTTGATCTGCTTGTTCGATTCGCTGCCGCCCACCCAGACGTCGCGCGGTTGGGCGCCGCCGGCGGCCGAGATGAAAACCGTATTGTTGTAAACCTCGATGTCGTCAACCATGCCGCCGCTCGTGCCGATATGAATACCGCCGTAACGATGCTTGCGCCCGTCGTTCTCGCTGATGTTGTATCGGATCACGTTGTGCGCGAGCGGACGCATCGCGCCCCAATAGCTCCACACCAGATAACCGGCGCCGTCGTTGCCGTGGCTGTAGTTGTACTCGATCATGGAATTCGTCACGCCGCCGTCAAGGTCAAATCCACCGCCGTCCGCCGCGCCGCCCGTCCGATTGTCATACGATTCGCAGAACTGAATCGTCACCTTGTTCGATTCGTCCGTCCAGATACCGACAGGTCCGCCCTGCGTGCTGCCGTTTGCAGCGCCATTGTGCCACGCCGCGCAGTGATCGATCAGGCCGCCATCGGTATCGTCGAGCAGGATGCCGTTGCCACTGTGGTTGTTCTTGTAAGCTGGATCGCCGGGATTGTCGTAGGCGGTGGAGTCGGAGATGGTCACGTTTTGGTTGGCATAGTTCGCGGCCTTGCCGACCCACTGTGGCCAGGGCCCGCTCACCCATATGCCGTAATACATGTTGTGGTGCGCGGTGCAATGCGATATGCGCACCCCGCTGAACCCGTAACGACTGCCGGCAGGAGGCGCCGGACCGCCCGGCACGTTGGGCACGCCGCCCACGTAGATACCCGCCCTGCGGAATCCGCTGGCCGTCACATTTTCGATCTGGATAGAGTCAAGACGGGCGGTACCGGTTTCGTTCAGCACCTCGACACCGTATCCGCGATTCGTATCGCCGCCGTCGCCCCGCACCTCGAGATCATGCAGCGTCACGCCGCCGATGTTCAACACCAGGATCGCCGTGCCGAAACCAGCGTGAATCACAGCGCGGCCGTTGCCGTAAGAGCCGATCACCACCGGGCGGTTGGGGTCCGCGGTCACACGCTGGTCGAGCAAGAGCGGACCTTCGAAGATCTGCCCGCCTTCAAAGAGAACCGTGTCGCCGGCTGCAAGTCGGTGGCGGTTCACCTGCGCGACACTACGCCAGGGCCGCGCCTGGCTGCCGGGATTGGAATCGTCGCCGCTCCGGCTGACGTAGTAGGTTGCGCCTGGATTCTGTGGACCGACGCGCGACGCGCTCGCACTACCGGCGGCGATCACAAAGACGAGCCCCAACGTGAGACCGGCCTTCAATTCTCGTTTCCGTCTGCGTTCAAATATCGCTCTCGTTTGACGCTTGTGCAATTGACTTCTCGCGGCCGCCCGCCTAAGATTCGAGCGACTTTCAAAATCGGAGAACAACCATGCTCGATTCAATGACCGCCAGGACGAAGATTGCCTCGCGCCGGAGCGCGTCCCTCGTCATTACGATGTTTGCCGTGCTGCTGATTCCAATCTGCGGCCACTCGCAATCAAAGGCTGCTGCCCCGACGAGGATCGCCGCCAAACCCGCTGCTCTTTCCGTCTATCCCGTCGAGGAAGGCTTCGTCGACGCGCACGGCGTGTTGATCTACTACACCGCTCTCGGACACGGTGCACCGCTCGTCATCGTCCATGGCGGCCCGGGCGCTTCGCACGACTATTTTCTGCCGTACCTGCTGCCGCTCGCGCGCCACAATCGCGTGATCTTCATTGACGAGCGCGGCTCGGGACGATCGCAGAAGCTGTCCGATCCGAGCGGCTACACCGTGGAGAACATGGTGGAGGACGTGGAAGACGTGCGCCAGGCGCTCAAGCTCGGCCGCATCACGCTGCTTGGCCATTCTTACGGCGGCGTGCTGGCGCAGGCTTACGCGCTGAAGTATCAGCGGAACCTCACGCACCTGATCCTCTGCAGCACTTTCCCCAGCACGCGCGAAATGAATCTCGTCTTCGAGCGCATGAAAGACAACATGACGCCGGAACTGCGGAAGCGGATCGAAGACCAGGAGCAAGCCGGACTCTTCGGGCACGGCAAAGACTACGAGAAGAATCGCTACCCCAACGACTACATGATTGCGGCCTGGGGCGATGCCTACTTTCCGTACTTGTACCAGAACAACCCCGATCCCAACTACGATCCGATCGCCGCGGGCGTGACCTCGTGGGACCTTTACCGCGAGATGTGGGGATCCGACGGCGAGTTCGTCATCGACGGCAATCTGAAATCGGTGGAGTACGCAGATCGCTTGCATACCATCAAGACACCGACGCTGATCATCGCGGGCGATCACGACGAATGTGATCCATCGCTTTCGCAGGAGATGCATGAGAAGATCGCGGGCTCGAAGCTGATCGTTCTGCCGAAGAGCGGACACATGACTTTCGTGGATCAGCCCGACATGTTCCTGCATGCGATCGACACTTTCCTTCACCCTTAGCGCTCGCTGTAGCGGCGCTCTATGAGCGCCGGCTTCGGAATTCTCCAACTGTTTTAGTTGTAAAGCCGGCTACTTGGCCGGGACCGGACGCAGGATCATGACCTCGGTGGCTTTGATGAGCGCCGCGGCCGTGTCGCCCACCTTGAGATTGAGGTCATGGCAGGCGTCACGTGTAATAATGGCCGTCACCTGTTGCCCGCCGATGTCGAGTGCGACCCTGGCCAGCAATCCGACCACTTCCAGGGCCGTGATGGTTCCCACAAGCTGATTGCGTCCGCTGATCAGGTGTTCGAGGCCTGAAATCGACCCGGCGCGTTCAGAGCGCGCGGGAGGCTTGGCCTTCTTCTCTCCCTTCGCTCCGGCGGCAAAGAGAACGCGATCGACTTCGGTGCGCGGAATGCGATGATGCCCGCCCGCGGTTTTCACCGAGTGGATTTTGCCGCGGTAGATCCACTGCTTCAGCGTGGGGTAGCTGATGCCCAACGCCCGCGCCGCATCGGCGAGATGCAACAGTTCCATAGGACCTTCCTGGTGGCCGGTCGTCGGTCGTCGGTCGTCGGTTCCCGGCTGCCAGGTAGTTGCTGACTGCCGACTGCGTACTGCCGACTACCAACCAGCGACCGTCAACCGAGCACCGACTACCGCCAACCAGCTACCGCTCTACCCTGGACCCGTCGGATACGCCGGAAGATCCGGCGGACGCGGCGGCAGCTTCTTCGGATGCTCCTGGACTTCCTTCATAACCAGCTCGATCGCTTTCTCGAGCTGCGGATCGTGTCCGGCCATCACCAGGTCCGGACGATTATCGACTTCGATATCCGGAGCCACTCCGTGATTTTCGATCAGCCATTGGCTGTCGAGACCATAGAGCGAGAACTCCGGACGCGTGATGTAGCCGCCGTCCATCAGCGGAATGTCGCCGCGAATGCCGCGCACGCCGCCCCAGGTTCGCTCTCCAATGAGGGGTCCGAGATTGTACTTCTTGAAGAAGTAGCTGAAGAAGTCGCCGTCGGACGCGGCATAGTGATTGGTGATGCAGATCATGTGCCCATAAAAGACAACGTCGGGCACGGTGCCGTTCTCGAAATTGCGAGCCGACCCCATTCCAGCCAGGATTCGCCGCAGCCGCTCGAAGATGATCTGGTCCACGAACCCGCCGCCGTTATAGCGCACGTCGAAGATCATGCCTTCCTTGCGGACTTGCGGGAAGAACTGCTTGACGAACGCGTTCAATCCCGGCGCGCCCATGTCAGGCAGATAAACATAGCCTACACGCCCACCCGTGGCCTCGTCGACCTTGCGACGGTTCGTGTCGATCATGTTCAGCTCGTGCAAGCCGAAGTCGTCGGACAGCGGCCTGACGACGACCTGGCGCGCGCCATCCTGGCCGGGCTTGCCGTTCACGGTGAGCGTCACATTCTCATTCGCGGTGTTGATGAATGCCTCGTCGGGATTTTGTGGGATGCGCAACGGACGGCCGTTCACGGCCAGCAGGTATTCGCCTGGCTTCACGCCCACGCCGGGCTCGGTGAGGGGCGAGCGCAAGCCGGGGTCCCAGTTCTCGCCGGGATAGATCTTCTTGAATCGATAAAGTCCGTTGGCGCTGTCAGCTTCGAAGTCGGCGCCCAGCAGTCCGATGTTCACCGGATGCAGGTCCGGCGCGTCGCCGCCGCCCACGTAAGTGTGAGAATTCGAGAGCTCACCGATCATCTCGCCCATGATGAACGTCAGGTCGTAGCGGTCGGCGACGTAAGGCAGGAGCTCGGAGTATTTCTCGCGCTGCGCCCCCCAGTCCACGCCGTTCATGGATGGCTCGAAGAAGTAATCCCGCTCCTGCCGCCAGACGTCGCTGAAGATTTCCTTCCATTCGGCGGGTGGATCGATCTCCATCTCGAGGTGCGCGAGATTGAGCGCGCCATCACCTACCTTGTGAGGAGGCGCAGAGCCTTCAGGAACCTTGGCGTCGACGATCCCGTACGTGCTCCCACCGCCCGGAGCTCCGCCACCGCCCGGCGGCGCCGAATAGAGCAGCTTGGTGCCGTCGAACGAGAGCGCGTAATTCGTAGCGCCGTCCACCAGCACGTGATCCTTTCTTTCCTTCAGGTCGAACACGTGAATGGCCGGACCTTCACCGGGCAAGGGTCCGGACAATCCGACCGCCGGCATCGAGACGTAGAACACACGGTCCGGCGCGCCCAGCAGGCTGCCGTAATTGCCGTAAGGGACCGGCAGCGACACGACGCGATCGCCGATGCCCTCAAGGTCGATCCGGAACGGCTCTTTCTTCTTCTCCTCGCCGCCGGTCGCGGGCTTGGTCTCACTGGCCTCGCCGGACGTGGGCTTGGAGGCAGCGCCCGGCTTCGCCTCCGGCGGTGTTTGCCCCGGTGGAGTTCCAGGAACCGGCGTGGACATTTCGGGCGGCTGGATGGTCACCTCGTCGCTTTGAGGCGCAAAGGGCGAGGGAGCGTTGGCGCGCAGAGTGGTGATATAGATTCGAGTGGCTTTGGGATTGGCGAACTCGAGATCATAGACGCCGAGCACCTCGTTGTAATCGCGCTCCGAGAGGAAGTAGAAGTAGCGCCCGTCAGGATCGAATGCCGGGCTGTGACTGTTGTAGAAATCCGTGGTGACGGGCGTAATCTTGCCATTATCGAGCGAGTAGAACGACAGCCACTCGTTGCGGTTGTCCGCGTTTTTGCCGTACGCCACCCACTTGCTGTCCGGAGACCAGACGTACTCCGCCATGTCGGCGAAGCGATTCTGATC
>JASHQD010000090.1 GCA_030037755.1 Terriglobia bacterium | reverse complement strand
CCAGGGGCGCGGCGACCCGTTGATCACGGACTCCGTGAATTGACGCACGCCCGGAAGCTCCTGATGCGGCAAGAGACGCCCTACCATCTGTGAGGCGAACTGTTTTGGATCGCGCTCGATAACGTGAGAGGAAAGGCGCACTGCGCCGTGAATCAGATCGAGCGCTCGCCGGTCCGGGTATTGCGCCCGGACGTAGTCGAGTTGCAGGTCGTGCAGGCGGATGCTGCCGCTTGCACCCTGGATTCCCGCTTGCGCTGATTGAATGAGGGTGCTGGCTCCCTCCCGAGTAAACTTGGATTTTGTCGGAAACCAAGACTCGGGGGAAAGGAGCCAGCAATGAAGAGTATCGCATGTGATTATCACCCGAGTTTTCAGAAGATCGCCATGTTGGATCACGAGAGCGGCGAGCTGAGTCATCGTCAACTGGCCAATCCGGGGGAGGCCGAGACTTTTTATCGAGGCCTGCGCGGTCCGGTGCGGGTGGGCCTGGAGGCGACGGGAAACACGCTGTGGTTCGAGCGGCTGTTGACGGAGCTGGGTCACGAATTGTGGGTGGGCGACGCCGCCCGCATTCGGGCCATGTCGGTCCGGAAGCAGAAGACCGACGAGCGCGATGCTGCCGAGATATTGGAGCTGATGCTGCACGATCGTTTTCCGCGGATCTGGGTACCGTCGCCGGCGGAGCGCGATCTGCGGCAGTTGCTCCTGCATCGTCACAAGCTGGTGCAGATGCGCACCCAGGTGAAGAACCAGTTGCAGCACCTGGCGCTGAACGAAGGGGTGCGGCGGCAACACCGCTTGTGGAGCCGGGCCGGGATCGGGTTGCTGGAGCAGTTGAATCTGCCGCCTTGGACGGCAGGCCGACGACAGGACCTGCTGAAACTCTGGCGCGAGCTGGAGGAGGCGGTGGGGAAACTGGACCGGGCGGTGGCGGCCGAGGCCGAAGCGCGTCCGGAGTGCCAGCGGCTGATGCAGGAACCGGGAGTAGGACCGGTGGTGGCTCTGGCGATGGTGCTGACGCTGGGACCGGTGGAACGGTTCGGGCGCGGCAAGCAGGTGGCCAGCTACTTCGGTCTGATACCGCGTGAGTACTCCAGCGGCGGGCGGCAGCGGCTGGGCTCCATCAGTAAGCAAGGCAATCCGTTGGTGCGCACCCTGCTGGTGCAGGCGGCGCACGCGGCGGTGCGAAGCGATTCCGAACTGCGCCGGCAGTATCTGCGGCTGGCGCAGCGGAAGAACCGGGCGGTGGCCACGGTGGCCATCGCGCGCAAGTTGGCGGTACGGCTGTACTGGGTCCTGCGGAATGGGCAGGGTCCTGTGGAAGTAGGCTCTATGTCGGGTAGCCCGAGTCATTCCCTGGCGGAAGTACCTTCGCCGATACGCTGAGTGGGCGCCTGGCCTCCCGAGCTGTCGGGAGTTCGCAGAAACAATCATGGTGCAATCCGTGATCGCATAGATGGTTGGTAGAGCTTACGAACACCGTCCGATTGTGCAACCCGAGTCCTGGTGACCGACGAAGTGAAGGAAAGAAAAAGATCCTTCGAGGGGATGAGTCGGGCTTCCGCCTGCTCATCGCGACGATCGCGGGCGGACGTTCTCCGCGCCTCGAGCAAAAATCCGGGCGCCCGGAGAGCGCACGTCGCCGTGCCGGGAGTAGTGCGCGCATTTTCTTGTTGACAGGAGCCAGCACCCTCATAGAGGGAATGACGAATGACGAAGAGGGTTCCAATGGTCAAATGACACCACTACCCGAAAGGAAGGTGAAGGGGGCAGAATGCGGGTCAAATGACGCCAATACCCGGAATTTGTATCCCGAGCCCAGGCCTTCCGTTGCTGGTATAATGCCCGCCAACATACGCTAAGGGGACTTTCGTTAACATGCCTGCGGACCGTCAGTCCGATCCTCTCGCCACTCTGAGCACCGGCGACGCCGTCGAGACTTCGGCGACGGTGATCGGCCGCTATCACTTGCTCCAGAAGATCGGCGAAGGCGGCATGGGCGAGGTCTGGCTGGCGGAGCAGAAGGAGCCGGTGCGCCGCCGCGTGGCACTCAAGCTGGTGAAAGCGGGGATGAACACCCGCGAGGTGATGGCGCGCTTCGAGTCCGAACGCCAGGCTTTGGCTCTGATGGACCATCCGGCCATCGCCCGAGTGCTCGATGCCGGCTCCACTCCGCAAGGCGCGCCCTACTTCGTGATGGAGTATGTGGCCGGCGTTCCGATCACGGAGTACTGCGACCAGCACCGGCTAAGCACCCGGGCGCGGCTGGAACTCTTCGTTCACGTCTGCGAAGGCGTCCAGCACGCGCATCAAAAAGCCATCATCCACCGCGACCTGAAACCTTCCAACATCCTGGTGACGGAGGTGGACGGCCACCCGGCGCCGAAGATCATCGATTTCGGCGTGGCCAAGGCGCTGGGCCAGAGGCTGAGCGCCGACACGATCTACACGTGCGTGGGAACGCTGGTGAAGCGATTCGGGATTGAACCAGTCTTCGAGGGTCGCGCAGGAACCGTCGTGAGGGAATTGCCTCGAACACTTCACCGCCCGCGCTCAACCTCCGCAGCCGAACCGCCACCATGAGCCTGCTGTTGCCGCACATAATCTCCGACTTTCGCCACGGTGCCCACCCAGATGCCGTGAGCGGGATCGTTCAGATAATCGCACAGTTCGCCCAGCGCGGCGGCGTCCGTCACCTGGAATCCGCGCGGGCCGATCTCGTGGCCGACGAAGATGATCCAGCGGCCTTCTTTGACCGCATCGTCCACCAGGCCCTTCATCTGGTCGAACGTTAGATTGTCGAACGGCGTGCCCATCGCCTGCGCGAGATCGGTGAACGCGGGATCGTTCGCCGACTCGTCGAGGTAGCCGCGACCGACGACGAATCGCTCCGCCACCAGCGGCACGTAGCTTCTCGCGTCCAATCCACGACCCACGAATTTCAACCCGCAGGGATAGGCGAAAGTTCTGGGCTTGACGCCGAGCTGCCGCTCGATTTCGGCATTGGCGCCGTCAAGCTGCTCGGCCATCATCGCCAGGCTGTAATCTTCCAGCGCGTTGTGCCGTGAGAAGGCGTAATTGCCCGTGCACGGATGCGTGACGGTGTGGTTGCCGATTTCATGACCTTCGGCCACCGCCTTCTTCCAGCCGTCGAGGCGCTTGGCGATGTTGTTTGCCTGAAGGAAAAACGTGACCTTCATGTGATGCGCGGCCAGCAACGCGAGTCCCGTGTCGACCTGGCTGGTGCGGGCGTCGTCGAAACTCAGGCTGACGGCCGCGCGTTTGCCGTCCGGCCAGTGAAATTGTTCAACGGTCTCGGGCTTTGAGGAAGCTGGCTGTTGTTGTGCCATGAGAGCGCTCGTTCGAAATGCAAGCGGGAGGATTGTTGCGAAAACCAAAAGGCTTGACCAGCCGGCTGCAATCCGGACGAACCTTTCAACACAGAGGGCACGGTGGACGCAGGGACTTGGTCGAGGACCGGGTTCTCCGCGATGATTGTGTCCTCTGTACCACAAATCCCGAATTTCTCCGCAGCGCGCAAAGATTTTGCTCGCCACTCGCCACTCGCCACTAGCCACTTTGGGCCGATCTTGTTGGCGGCCAGCCGCGCTGGGTTGAGCTCTCCTTCGCCCGATTCTCATGCCTGATTCTCATGCCTGATGCTCGGGATGCGTGCATCCCGGAAACTCGCCCATCACCGCCAGGCCTTTGTAGCCGAGAACGTCGATAAGTCCAACGCGCGAGCTGTAGAAAGCATCGACCGTCATCCCTTTGACCAGGCTATAAAAGGCGAAGCCCGGATGCTCCGCGCCCGGCGTGCGCTCAGGCAGACAGATTTCCATGAGCAACGCCTCGCGATCCTGCGGCGCCGCGTCAGCGAACGATCGCGCGTATTTGTCGCGGCTCAGGCTGTCGAGCTGCCGCAGGCCGTCGATCCATTCCTGCTGCATCTCCGGCTTGAATTCGGCTCCCGAGAACACGAAGAAGTCGATGAACTGCGCCACCTGCGCTTCTTTCGCGCCCGGCGTGCCGTCGCTCGGAATGATCATTTCGGTCAGGATCTCGACCGTCTTGAATTCCTCCGGCTTGAAGAATTGCGGCGAGTACGGAGCTTGCGCCGCCGAGCCGCTGGTGGCCTGCATGTTTGGAGTCACGCCCGACGGCAGCCACGCGGCCAGAAAATCGCGGCCTGCCGCCGTGCCGGCGAGCATTCCGAGATACTTGAGAGTCTGACGGCGATTCATCACCTGACTAGACGGCATCGAA
>JASHQD010000089.1 GCA_030037755.1 Terriglobia bacterium | reverse complement strand
ACGGCCGCCTGGTCCTGGCTGCTCATGTTCCACTTGTCCGGCTGCAATGAGCCGGCCAGGTCGCCGATGCGGAAGTTAGCCACGTAGACCTTGTAGAGCAGCGCTTGAACGGCTGCCGGTTCCATGGCGACCGGCGTGACGGCGGGCTGTGCCGGCGCTGTCGCGGGCGCCGCAGCAGCCGTGTTGGAAGCGCTCGGGGAAGCTGGGGCAGTGGCCTCTGCCGAAGGCTGTGGGGGAGCTGACGGCGCAGCAGCCGGAGCCTCAGCCGAAGGAAAGACCGGCGCCGGCGCGGGTTGCTCAGGGTTGCTCGCAGGAGCAGAGGGTTGGGCTGCACCCGGAGCCGGCGGAGCAGGTTGTGCCGGCGAAGCCGCAGCCGTCTCCGATTTCGACGCTTCCTTCGCCGAAGCCTGCAGATATTTCACGTAGGGCTCGAGCTGATGCTCCGAGTCCAGCACAGCAGCCTGCAACGGCTCGAACTCCGAAACCTGGGACGCACCGGGCGTATCCCCGAGCGCCTTGATGAAATCGCTCATCTGGGTTGTCACGGTGTGGAGCGCCGATAGCGTTTTGCTGCCGAGTTCGGCGTCGTCAGGCTGCTTATAGAAGTCATCCCAGGGCTTCCTGAGTTCCGAGATGCTGGCGCGCACAGTGCCGGCCTCGACATAGAAAACCTGCCGCTTGCGCCCGCCGAATTTCCAGTCGGCCGCCGGCAATTTCGCCACCGCATCGCCGAAGCGGTATGACTGGTCGTAGATGGTGTAAAGCAGTTTCAACACGTCAGCTTTCGACATCGCTGTGGCGGCGGTGTCCTCACCGCCGTCTGCCGCCGAAGCCGTGGCGTTCGCCGCCGGCGTCTGGCCAGCAGACGGTGCGCTCGATCCCTCTGCCGGGCTCTGCGCTTGTGCGAGTGCCCAACTAATCGGCACAACCCCGAACAGCACAAAGACGCACACCAGCATTGCCGGGCTGAATCGTTTCGAGATATGCGAGCGCATTTCCAGTCCTCTTCCAGTTCCGTATTTGTGACGACGGCCGCTCGTAATCGGTGCAGCTTGCTGCAGCGGCGCTCGATAGGCGCCGAAAACCTTCAAAACCCAAGCTCGGCGCTCATAGAGCGCCGCTACAGAAAGCGAAGCGCATCACGACGAGGCCGCTAGTTCGCTTCTCCCAGGGGCTTGCTCAAGGCGAGCTCAATCTCGCCCCTGGGGTCAATGAATTGGATGCCCATTCCGACACCCGGAACTGCGTAGACCACGCGTCCGGAGCATTCAATCTCCGGGCCCTCCGGCGTCACGCGGAAGTTGAGTTCGACTTGAGATCCCGGCACGAGCGGGTCGGGAGTGTTCAGGAAAAGTCCGCCGGTGCTCACGTCGCGGCTGATGAAGATCTGGTCGAGCCCGAAGCTCTCGCAACCGACCTCCAGCGCCCTTCGGTCGCGCTTGCTGAGGCGTCGTTCGATCTCGACTTTCATCAGCCACAGGAGCCGGGCCCGGAGCCGCTCCTCGGGTGGCCGCTCCGTGACTCGCTGCCAATCTCCTCTTTCCGTATGCTACCACGAACTGAAACCGCGCCCGGACGGCTATAATCGGTGCGGCGTCGCTTGGAGCGCGTGCATCCTGCCCGCTGCCCGTTACGGACGGGAGGGCGATGCCAGGTAGCGCGCAGGATGCCCGCGCTCCAGGTGACACGACTACCCTATAATCAAAACTGGTGTTGCGGCAAACTCATTCCAAAGCGGAGCACTTCCTGATGATTCTCATTTTGGCTCGGGCCGGCCGCTCGAGCGTACGCCTTATTCCGGCCATCCTGCTGCTGGCGTCCTCGACCGCGCTCGCGCAGAGTTCGCTTGACGGCGATTGGCACTTTGCCATCGATCCGGCGGAGAAAATCGGCGTGGGAGACCTCGACGGACTCTCCGCGGAGAAGACGGCGCGCGTGCCGGGCTCGTGGCAAACCGAATTTGCCGAGCTGCGCGATTACGCGGGCGTCGCGTGGTATTGGCGCAGCCTTACCGCGGCGGCTGTTCCCTCCGGGCATGTCGCGCTGATCCACTTTGGAGCGGTCGACTATCGCGCTGAGGTTTACGTCAACGGCCAGAAGGCGGGCGAGCACGACGGCGGATACCTGCCGTTCGATGTGGATGTCACACGATTGCTTCACGCGGGCGAGAATCAGTTGGCGCTGCGCGTCGCCGACCCGGGCGCGAAACCGGACGTGGTGGATGGCATCCGCTACGCAGAGATTCCTCACGGCAAGCAAAACTGGTACGTCCAGACCAGCGGACCGTGGCAGAGCGTTGAGATTGAGGTGCGTCCCGAAACCCGCATCGACTCATTGCACATCCGCGCGGGCGCAGATGGAAACTTCGCGGTCGATTTCGGCATTCTAAACCCGCCGGCTGCGGGGCCAACGCCCGCTGCAGCAGGCCTGTCCCAGGCCCGGCAAGCGGGCACCGGCCCGGTCAATGCCGTCCTGCCCTACGCAGGCGCGGAGATTCTCGACAGCTCGGGCAACTCGGTGTGGAAACAATCGGTCAATCTGTCTTCCGGGCAAGCGCAGGTAAGCTTCACCGGCAAGCTCGCGAATCCGCGGCTCTGGAGCCCGGCTTCTCCGAACCTCTACAGCGTTCACGCCTGGCTTAATTCAGGGGATACGGTGTCGAGCCCTTTCGGATTTCGCACATTCGAAGCGCGCGGCGGAATCTTCTATCTCAACGGCCAGCCCATCTACCTGCGCGGCGCGCTCGATCAGGATTTCTACCCGGAGACCGCCTATACGCCGCCCTCCATCGATTACATCAAGCACGAGATGACCGAAGCGAAGGCATTGGGCTTGAATTTGCTGCGCTGCCACATCAAGGTCCCCGATCCGCGATATCTCGAAGCTGCCGATTCCGCCGGCATCCTGATCTGGTACGAGATTCCCAATTGGGACACGCTCACGCCCGACTCGGAACGCCGCGGGCGGGAGACGCTCGAAGGCATGATTGCGCGCGACTGGAATCATCCGTCGATCGTCGCCGTCAGCACGATCAACGAAAGCTGGGGCGTGAATCTGAAGCAGACCGCCGACCGTCAGTGGCTGAAGCAGTTCGCGATCGACGCGCGCAAACTTGTGCCCGGCTGGCTGGTGGATGACAACAGCGCCTGCTGCGACAACTACCATCTCTCGACGGACATCGCGGATTTCCACGACTACGACGCCATCCCCGACGCCGCCGCGGATTTCGATCGCTTTGTCGGCGACCTCGCCACCCGCCCGTCATGGCTTTGGAGTCCCAATGACGATGCCGCCGTCAATCCCAACGCGCCGCTCATGCTTTCTGAATTCGGCAACTGGGGTCTGCCGCATCCGCCGGCGCCCGTGCCGTGGTGGTTCGACCGGGACTTCAACGGGAATGAGTTGACATTGCCCGCCGGAATCCTGGACCGATTTTCCCAATACAGCTACAACACGCTATTCCCCGATCTCCGGGTGCTTACGGACGCAACCCAGGAACACGAATACCAGTCGTTGAAGTATGAGATCGAAAGCCTGCGGTCGCACCCTGAGATTCAGGGCTACGTGATCACCGAATTCACCGACATCGATTGGGAATCGAACGGGCTGCTGGATATGTGGCGCAATGCCAAGTTTGGTCCCGAGCTCACACCTTTGCAGAGTGACGATCTCATCGTGGCGAAACTGCCGCAGCGCGTGTTCCGCTCGGGCGATCACGTCCACGCGGCGGTTTCGTTTTCCCATTACGACGGAAAGCCGTTGAGCGGGGCCACGATGCATTGGGGCCTGGAAGGATTCGAGCAGAGTTTCATCGTCCCGCTGCCGGCGACAACGCCGGACAATGTCATGCCCGCCGGAGCGATCGATTTTACCGTGCCTGCCGTCAAATCGCCCGTCACCCGGAAACTCACCTTCAGCGTCGAGGAGGGAGGACAGACTCTGAGCGAAAACTCCATCGACCTGTACCTGTTTCCGCCGCCCTCGGACGATCTGCATCCGGCCGTGGTTTTCGACGACCCCGCCGGACGCCTGCGGCGCCTTGCCGAGACCATGCACGCCCACGGGTATCTCGCGGCTTCAGGCCAGGAAGCCCTGCCGGTCGTGATCGCCTCCACGATGAACACGGACGCCAAAGCCGCGCTCGAGAAGGGCGGACGCGTCATCCTGATCGCCTCCGATCATCAGGAAATCGCGCCCGGAATCCAGGCCGTGCCGCGAGCCGGCTCCGATCTGGACGGTAACTGGATTTCGAATTTCCTCTGGGTGCGCAAAGAGAGTCCTGTATTTGCGGCCATCGGATTCAACGCGCTGCCGGAGTTCGAGGCGCAGGCTGTGAATCCTCCAACCGTGATCCGCGGCCTTCCTGACTCGGCCTGGTCCGACGTGCTGGCGGGGATGTTCTACGGCTGGCTGCGCAACAACTCCGGCGTGCTCCTGCAGGCTCGGGCCGGCAAGGGCAAGCTCCTCGTAACGACCTTCAGCTTTATGAACGCATATGGAAGCGATCCATACGCCACGATGCTATTGGACAACCTGATGCAGTATGCGGTGTCGAATTTCCAGCCTGCTTTCGAAATTCCGCTGCATTAGCCGGTCACCGCGCCATAACATGTTCAGCAGGTCGTTGAAGAACCGCATCCTTGTCATTCCGAGCGCAGCCTAAGTTACACTTGATAGTGCGGGGCCCGGCGCCCCGCGCCATTATGGAGCCGCAATCTGTAGCCTCGAACAACGGCCCTTATGCTGTCGAGTTCCGC
The DNA here is from genome assembly GCA_030037755.1 of Terriglobia bacterium. GTDB lineage: Bacteria > Acidobacteriota > Terriglobia > UBA7540 > UBA7540 > Gp13-AA77. The sequence continues at coordinate 914 of JASHQD010000089.1, read as the reverse complement.
GACGTTCACTTCGCGATCGGGGGACACGCGCTGCTCGCCGGACTGAACCTCGGGATCCGCCGCGGCGAAACCCTGGTGCTGCTCGGGCGCAGCGGGTCCGGCAAGACCACCACGCTTAAGCTGATCAATCGCCTGCTCGAGCCCAGCTCCGGCGAAGTCGCCGTGGAAGGACGATCGACGACCGCGTGGGATCCCATCCGGCTGCGGCGGAGCATCGGCTACGTGATCCAGGAAGTCGGACTGTTCCCGCATTTCACCGTCGAGCGCAATATCGGCCTGGTGCCTTCGATCGAGGGCTGGGCGCGCCAGCGGATTCGCGACCGCGTCCGGGAGCTGCTGCGCCTGGTCGGCCTCGATCCTTCGCTGGCCCGCCGCTACCCCGGCGAGCTTTCCGGTGGACAGCGGCAGCGCGTGGGCGTGGCGCGCGCCCTGGCCGCCGATCCGCCCATCCTGCTCATGGACGAGCCGTTCGGCGCGCTCGACCCGATCACGCGCGCCGAGCTGCAGCGCGAATTCCGAACCCTCGAGTCGCGGATCGGCAAGACGATCATCTTCGTGACCCACGACCTTAGCGAGGCTCTGCTCTTAGCCTCGCGAGTCGGACTTTTCGAGGGCGGAAAACTCGAGGGGCTCTACACGCCAGAAGAATTCATGCGCAGCATGGATCGCGCGTGCGCCGCCTACCGGAACGCCTACCGCGCCGCGCCGATTCAGCCCTAGGCCGGCTCGGCTGTAGCGGCGGTGTCTCCACCGCCGGCTTTGGAATGGCCCAGGCTGGCGCGGACCTTCTCGCGGGATTCGCGACTTCTCCGGCTCGCGAAACAAGGTTTGCGCCAGCCTGGGTGGAACGGGGAACCCGGCCGGGCGGCGGTGACGACACCGCCGCTACAGCGAGGATACAGGTGGGACTGATC
>JASHQD010000088.1 GCA_030037755.1 Terriglobia bacterium | reverse complement strand
GGTTGAACATGTCAGTGTCGTCGGTGCCCTCGTAAACGATCACCGCCGAGAGGCCGGGCGCCATCGAGACCGACTGTTCGATGTCGATCGCCTCTTCGCCGTCGTCGCAGCCCGCGCCGCAGATGCCGTTCACGCCGTCGAGAAGCTCGTTCACGATCGGCACGTTCAGCGACTGATTGATGGTGCTGAAGTACGCTTGCACATCGCTCAGGTTGTAGGGCCCGAACTCAAAGAGTCCGACGGCCTGGCCGGCGCCGTTCAGCGTCACCCCGGGTGCGTAAGCCGCGCGCATGTCACTGCCCAGAAATGATCCGCCCGGGCCCGATCCCGTGGTGTTGCTGCGCACTTTGGTGCTCCTGGCGAGCCGCTCCAGTCCGATGGGCCGCGGCGGCTCGAAGTTATTCAACCCGGCGATGCCCTGCAAAGGGATGCCGGCTTCGATGGAAGGCTCCACGTCCGGCGCGTGGTAGGTGCGATGTTCGCCGGGGTGCTGGTACACCTGCATTTTGATGTTGAATGCCTTTTCGATCTGCGCGACGGTGCCGCTCGCATCGATCACCAGGCGATTGGGTGCGGTGCGCGTCACGGTCAGCCCGTATGACTCCAGGAATTCCTGAACAAGGTTGTCGTCGTCCGTTGTCGGACCGAACTGCTCGGTGAATTCTTCCACCGTCAGGAAGTGGCGATAATTGGCGCTGCCAGGACTATAGAGTTGCTTCAGCAGATTCTGAAGCGCGGTGTCGTTGCGTAGTCGAAGAGTAAGCGCCAGGTTCAAGCGCTCGGAGGCCGGCAGGCGTCCGATAGCGCGCGCCCCCGCCGGCGCTGCTAATCGCGTGGGCAGCGCCTGCCGCTGTGCAGCCACAGGTCCGGCAGCCAGGAGCGGCAGTGAAAGAGAGGCGATGACCGTAAACAGACGAAGTAATTGACGTGTCGGCATGCTTGTCTCCTTTCCCTCAACGTGATCCCCCGTCCGAGTCGCTCAGTGTACCACCGAGTGATTGAGTGATCGGGTGCTCGGATGATTGAGCCATCGAGTCATCGGGTTATTAAGCCATTGGTTCAATCACCCAACGTACCTCGCCGGCTTGCCTGCGGCGTGGTTTCAGGCCGATTCGGCCGATTTCGGAGCCCATGACAGCAATCACACCTGCAAGTGACTAGAATCACAGCTGGTCCGGTTGTCCCGCTGATAGCCTACAGTGTCGAATTAGGCCAGAGGAGGATGCCATGAGGCATGTCGTCATTCTGGGTGCGGCTGGGCGCGATTTTCACAATTTCAACGTGGTTTTTCGCCACAATCCGGAGGTCCGCGTGGTGGCCTTCACGGCCACGCAAATACCCAATATCGATCATCGCGTTTATCCGGCAGAACTGGCGGGTCCGCAGTATCCCGACGGCATACCCATTGTGCCCGAGGAGGAGCTCGAAAACGTGGTTCGGGAAAGCAAAGTCGACACGGTCGTCTTCGCCTACAGCGACGTGGCGCACACCACGGTGATGCATTTGGCCTCGCGCGCCGTGGCCGCGGGCGCTGATTTCATGCTGCTTTCGGCCACGCACACGCAACTGGCCGCCAGGGTCCCCGTCGTCTCCGTCTGCGCGGTGCGGACAGGCAGCGGCAAGAGCCCGGTATCGCGGCGCGTGGCTCGCGAGCTTCGACGCCTCGGCTGGCGAGCGGTCGTTGTCCGGCATCCCATGCCTTACGGCAATCTGCTGGCAGAGAAGGTCCAGCGATTTGCCAGTCTCGAAGACCTGGAGACGCAACAATGCACCATCGAGGAGCGGGAGGAGTACGAACCGCACCTTCGCGAGGGCACCGTGGTCTATGCGGGCGTGGACTACGAAGCTGTCCTTCACCGGGCCGAGCACGAGGCGGACGTAATCCTCTGGGACGGCGGAAACAACGACACGCCGTTCTATCGCTCCGATCTCGAGATCGTGGTTGCCGATCCTCATCGTGCCGGGCACGAGCTGGCATACTACCCGGGCGAAGTGAACTTCCGGCGCGCCCAGGTGCTGATCGTCAACAAGGTCGACACGGCCTCGCACGCCAATGTGGAGGCGGTCAAGGCGAATTTGCGCGCCGTCAACCCGGGCGCGACGCTGATCGAAACCGAGTGCCGCGTCGCGGTGACCGATCCCGACAGCATTCTCGGAAAGCGTGTACTGGTGGTCGAGGACGGGCCCACGCTGACCCACGGCGACATGCTGTTCGGCGCGGGCGGTGTGGCTGCGCGGCGGTACGGCGCGGCCGGAGTGGTTGATCCACGTCCTTTCGCCGCCGGATCGATCAAGGAGGTCTTCGAGCGATTCCCACACCTGCGAAACCTGCTGCCGGCGATGGGCTACAACGAAACGCAGCGTCACGAACTCGAAGAGACCATCAATCAAACGCCGTGCGACGTGGTTTTGATCGCCACACCGGTGGATCTCGCGCACCTGCTTCGACTGAACAAGCCCAGCTTGCGCGTGGAATACGAAATCGAAGAGCGCACGCAACCGGGCTTGGGCGAGATTCTGGAGCGGTTCATGGCCCTGCGCCGTCCGAAATCCGCCCTCAAGGTCGCCTGACCTTGCTGGTTGAGAAAGGAAGCTTCTATGGCCCGGCTTGGCACGATCGAACGCCCCGCTCGGAAGACGCATCCCCTTTCCACTCCGCCTGGGATCGGCGGGCGCGATCTCCTCTCGCTTCATGATCTGACGCCCAAAGAAGTAGAGTTTCTCTTGAACTTAGGGCGGCTGGTAAAGGGGCACCCCGATCGCTACGCGCACGCTCTCGAAGGCAGGGAACTTGCGCTGCTCTTTGAGAAACCGAGCTTGCGGACACGAGTCACCTTCGAGTTCGCCATGACGGAAGCGGGCGGCAAGTGCATCACGCTCGGTCCGCAGGAGGTGGGGCTCGGGAAGCGAGAAGCGGTCAAGGATGTGGCGCTGAATCTCTCGCGATGGGTCGACGTGGTGATGGCTCGCGTGTTCTCGCACGAATCGCTCAAAGAATTCGCAGAGCATGCTTCCATCCCCGTCATCAACGGGCTGTCGGATTTTGAGCATCCCTGCCAGGCGCTCGGCGACTACATGACGCTGCTCGAGCACAAGGACCATCTGGCGGGGCTGACCCTCGCCTTCGTGGGCGACGGCAACAACGTCGCGCATTCGCTGATCTATGGCGCCACGCAACTCGGCGTCCGGATCAGGGTAGCGACACCGATCGGCCACGAGCCCAGCGCCGCCGTGGTGGCAGAAGCGAAGTTCGAAGGTGGCGACGTTTACCTGACCGACGATCCCGCGGAGGCCGTAGCCGATGCCGACGCCGTCTACACGGACGTGTGGACCAGCATGGGTCAGGAAGCGGAGGCCGAGGCCCGCGCGCTGGTCTTTCGTCCGTACCAGGTGAATTCTGCGCTGATGAACAAGGCCCGGCCGGACGCGGTCTTTATGCATTGCCTGCCTGCCCGTCGCGGACAGGAAGTTACCGACGATGTGATCGATTCGGTCCATTCCATCGTGTACGACCAGGCCGAGAATCGATTGCACATCGAGAAGGCGATCCTGCTGTCGTTGCTCTCATAGGGCGACGACGCGCTGTAGCGGCGGTGTCCTCACCGCCGAAGCGATTAATATCCTACTGCGGCGGTGGGGACACCGCCGCTACAGCGCGGTCGTGGGGCTTCCCGCCCCTACAATTTATGCCCATCGCCGTAGTCGCCATCGGCGGCAATTCACTGGTACGGCCCGGTCATCCGGACTCCATCCAGGAGCAGCGCACCAATCTGATCACAACTTGCGACGGTATCGCGGCCGTCCTGAAAGCCGGATGTCGCGTGGTCGTGACCCACGGCAACGGACCGCAGGTCGGCGACGCGCTCATGCGGTCGGAACTGGCGGCAAACCAGGTCGAATCGTTGCCCCTTGACGCTTGCGTGGCCGAGACCCAGGGCACGATCGGATACCTGCTGGAGCAGGTCCTGAGAGAGACCCTGCAGCGGCACGGCATCTCATGTCCTGCATTCACCATGGTCACGCAAGTTCTCGTCTCTGCGCGGGATCCTGCCTTTCGCAACCCGACCAAGCCTGTGGGCCGCTTCTATACTCGCGAGGAAGCCGAACGCTGCCGCGCCGGACTCGGTTGGCACATGGTGGAGGACGCGCGTCGTGGCTTCCGCCGCGTGGTGCCGTCGCCAAACCCCGAAGAGATCGTCGAGTTGCGCGCGATTCGGGCGGCGCTCGAGGAGAACGCGCTGGTGATCGCCTGCGGAGGCGGCGGCATCCCGGTGATTTTCCAGAACGGCGAGCTGGCAGGCGTCGAAGCCGTGATCGACAAGGACCGCGTCTCAGGCCTGCTGGCACGCGAGCTTGAAGCCGATCTCTTCCTGATCTCAACGGGAGTGGAGCAGGTTTCGATCAATTATCGCACGCCACAGCAGCAAGCTCTTGCCAGGCTGACGATCGACGAGGCGCGCCGCCATCTCCTGGAAGGCCAGTTCCCTGCCGGTAGCATGGGTCCAAAAGTTGAAGCAGCACTTGAATACATCGAGGCCGGCGGCAAGCTTGTCATCATTACCTCGCCCGAGTGCATTCCCGATGCACTGTACGGTCTCGCCGGCACCCGCATCGTTGCGGACGCTCAGCAGTCCCCGCTGCGTCTGACCGCCTGACTCAACTCCTCCAGCGCAAAGTCACTGGCCCGTCCATGGGATGCTCCATCGGCTGGCCAGTCTCGCGGCTGCGCAGATACGCCTGCTTCAGCGCGAAGTACCACTTCGCCGGACGATCCGCGTCGTCGATCAGCATCAGCGGCGGGTTGTGCTTCAGACCCTGCGACTGCTCGGTCATGGTGCGCTCGTCCTGGCCAATGAACATGCGGCCGAACAGCCGGAAGATCGAGGTCATGAACGGCACGTGACGGAAGACGTTCCAGGCTGCGCAGAAATCGATGCGGCAAGTTGTGGCGGTCACCGGGACGACCATGGCGCGGCTTGAAAACCACTTGTCGCCGCAGCGAATTTGCTCCAGGCGGATGTTCGGCAACCTGAAGTCGATCGTGGTCACCACGGGCTCGCCGTAGACGCCGAGCAGCTTGTACGCCGCGCTGTTCGACGAGGGCGCGTGCGCGCTCATGCGGAATCCCAGCGGAATCGGTTCGAAATGCTTCTGCTTCTCGTGGATGCTCTTGCCGCTGCGCCACCACCACGCCTGATGCACGAACGGCCCGTGCGCGGGATCCATCAGGCCAATGATGCCGTGATCGATGCTCAACGGCAGATCGGCGGCGAGATGCGCGATCCTGTAGCGTTCACCGAAGACCGGCAGACGCGGGCAGGGCTCCTCGGGCTCTCCCCGCGTACCGGGATACGGCACGTAGACCCACACGTAGCCGTCGTGCTCCTCGCACGCGAAGTGTCCGGCGCGAATGCGCTCAACATTGAGCTTGGAATCCGCAGTCAGCGAGGGAATCAGGCGACACTGCCCGGTCTGCGCGTCGAAACGCCAGCCGTGATAATGACACTGCAACTCGGCGCCGTCGAAGTGGCCGAGCGACAGCGGCATGCCGCGATGCGGGCAACTGTCGCGCATCGCGAACGCCTTCCCTTCCCGGTCGCGTCCGACCACGAGCGGCGTGCCCAGCAGCATCGCCGTCTTGAGCGCGTCCCGGCCGCGCGGCCGTCCGCGGCCGAGTTGATCGCTGCGCATCGGCGAGTACCAGAATCCGCGCAGCATGACGGATTCTGCGGCAGAATATCCAGACTGCGCTTCAGCCATGAGATGAGTTTATACGCGCAGACCCTTTGGCGCATAGGACGTTGCCGGGCGCCTCTGCGATTTTGCCGGAGCACCAGGTGCCGGACGGAGTCGCTGCCCTCTTGAAGTTCCGCGAGCCGTGCATTAAGGTAGATTTACTCCAATGCTTGTCGTGATGAAACCCGGGGCGACCGACGAAAACGTCGCGCAAGTCTGCCGCAAGATCGAGTCGATGGGATTCCGTCCGCACCCGATGCCGGGCGCGCTCCGCACCGCCATCGGCATCACGGGCAACTCCGGACCACTCGAGCCCGCGGAGTTCGAAACCCTGCCGGGCGTGGCTGAGGCCATACCCGTCTCCAAGCCTTATAAGCTGGTCAGCCGCGAGCTGAAAGACGAACCGTCGCTGATCCCGGTCGGACCGCCGGAAGCCGGAGTCGTCGTTGGTGGACCCGAACTGGCGATCATCGCCGGACCCTGCGCCGTCGAGAGCCGGGACCAGATCTTCGCCGCCGCCGACCGCGTGCAGCGCGCGGGCGCGCGGATGCTCAGAGGCGGCGCGTTCAAGCCGCGCACGTCGCCTTATGCGTTTCAGGGCATGGGCGAGGAAGGACTGCAACTGCTGGCGGAAGTCAGGCGCGAGTTCGGGTTGATGATCGTCACGGAGACGATCGACCCCGAGAACTGCGACCTTGTCGAGCAGTACGCGGACGTGCTGCAGGTCGGCGCGCGCAACATGCAGAACTTCTCGCTGCTGAAACGCGTGGGACGCTCGAAAAAGCCGGTGCTGCTGAAACGCGGTCTCTCGGCCACGCTGGACGAATTTCTGATGGCGGCCGAGTACATCTTGTCCGAAGGCAATTACAACGTGATCCTGTGCGAGCGCGGCGTTCGCACTTTTGCCGATCACACCCGCAACACTCTCGATCTTTCCGTGATTCCTGCCGTCAAGGCCGCTTCGCACCTGCCGATCATCGTCGACCCGAGCCACGGCACCGGCAAGCGCGACAAGGTTTTGCCGCTGGCGCGCGCGGCGGTGGCCGTGGGTGCGGACGGACTGATCGTTGAAGTGCATCCTGATGCCGATCATGCGCGCTCCGACGGCTATCAATCGCTTTATCCCGACCAGTTCGAAGGGCTGATGCGGGAGATCACACCTATTGCGGCCGTTCTGGGCCGCACGACTTCCTTTTCGCCGGCCGAGTTGGCCGCGCGGCCCTAACCGTGTTCTCCGATCGATCACGCGATTCTTGCGATCTGCCGCGAGGCAGTCGCGCTCTGTTGCCGATCGGCGTGCTCGCGCTCGTCAGTCTGGCTGGCGCGTGCACCAAGAAGCTTCCGGCACCCAAACCTTACCTGGCCTTTGTCGCCAATCAAGAGTCGAACACGGTTGCGGTTGTGAACCTGGCAAGCTTCCGCCTGGTACGCTCCATCGCGACGCCACCCGGACCCGCACAGGCGATCGCGCGCCCGAACAGTCATGAGCTGTACGTGCTGAGCGAGTCCGGCAGTGTCAGCGTCATAGCCGATCCCGGATTGCAGATCGCGGCGACGATCCCGATTGGCGCCGGCGCCGCCAACCTCGCCCTGGCGCCTGACGGCAGCCGGGCCGCAGCGACGAACTCTGCCGGTGAGGTCGTGATCATTGATTGCGCCAGCCGCAGCGCGGCTGCGCACTTGAAACTCGGTGGCGAGTTGGACGCTCTTATGTTCGCTCCGGACAGCAAGACCCTGGTCGCGGCCGATCAAGCGGGCAATCGCCTGGTATTTGTCGACGCGCCGACAGCTAAAGTGTTGGGTGAAGTTCAGGTCGGCAAGCAGCCGGGCCCCATGGCGATCCTGCCTGACGGCAGCAAGCTGTTCGTGGCCGACACCGGCGAGGCGAAAATCTCTGCGGTCGATCTTGCATCGCGCCAGGTGCTCTCCCATCTTGAACTCGCTTCGAATCCGGCCGAAATGGTCCTGAAGCCGGACGGCGGTGAACTGCTGGTGTTCAGCCGCGACTCCGGCACGCTGACCATCATCGATACGTTCCACGACGACGTGGAAGAGGACCGGCCCATCTCCACAGGCAAGAGTCCGGTGGCGGGCGTGGCCACGCACGACTCCGCGACTCTCTACATCCTCAACGGCGGACCCGAAGGCGGCCTCGTGCAGGGCATCGATCTGCAGAATCGCGCCCCGATCGGCGCGACTTACGTAGGCTCGGAGCCGACAGCCATCGCCCTGACGCCGGATGAGCGCTACCTCGCAGTCACAATCGGGTCCAGCCTTGCCGTGCTGAGCACCAGCCCGCTGAATCCCAAACCCAAAGTGCCCGGAACGCCCTTGCCCTTGATTACCACGATCCCGGTCGGCGCCAAACCCGTGGCGGTATCGATTCCCGGCTGGGTCCAATAGGGGCCTGTTAGCAGATATCGACTCCGCGCATTTTCCGGACGAAAACTGCGCCTTTTCGCACGAAAACGCCTTCTTTCGTACTTTCCCTGTAGACCCCTTTTTGCTGATTACAAAGGACATTCCAGCTTTGGGTGTAGCCCCCCGTTTTTGGGTATGTTGTTGAGCAGATGAGACATTCCAGCTTTGGGTCGTGGATGTTTTTTTCGCGTGTTTTTCGCACGTTCTTGGCCTATCTTTCTGATTCCATGACACATTCGTGCTTACGCCCAGTACGTTAATTCGCCTGCTTTCCCCCACGTGCGGCCTATCTATCTGATTCCATGTGACATTCCAGCTTAGGGAGGTCGGATGTTTCGTGGGTGTCTTGCCCGATCGCACCACCATGCCGGCCCAAACCCCGATATCATTGATTTGAAGCCGTTTGGGTCCGTTTTGACCGTTTTCGCTCAGGATTAACTCCCTTGATGATTCTTTTCCGTAGGCCGCCTTTTGCGGACGGCACCTGCGCTATCGGTAGCACGTCCTGCGGCGAACTTCAGTGACGCGCCTCACGGGTGTCAGTGCCAGACCTTCAAACTGTCCGGGGGCGGAGTACCGCGCAGGGTTCTGAGTTTCTCGAAGAGAACGTACACGGTAAGGGCAGGCGGGTATATACGCACAATCCCAGTGCAGGACAGCCCGATGCAAGCCCGACTCGAGACGAGAGATCATATCATCGGCAGTTCGGACAGATCCTATCGAAGCGCGCCGCGAGAGTTCTGGGATTTCACTATGAAGAAGCACACCGGTCACAGATGGCTGATTGTTGCCGCAATTTCGCTGACACTTAGCGCGGCCAGGGTCTTGTTCGCACAGGCCACCTTCAAGTCGCTGGCGAACTTCAACGGCACCGATGGCTCAGCCATCGAGGCCGGACTTGACGTCGAGCGGCAGAATCTCAGCGTGCGGATGTACCTGCGACGCTTCACTCGCCTCACCAACGGATTCTCGAAGAAGCTCAAGCATCTGACTGCCGCCGTTCACCTGTATATGGGCTTTTACAACTTCGTCCGCGTCCATCAGACGATCAGGGTAACACCCGCGATGGAAGCGGGACTCACTGATCACGTCTGGAGTATCGAGGAATTGCTGCTGGCTTAGCCCCCGTTCTCGACGACGCGAATGTTAACACAGTCTCTGTGTGCTGCCGACTGGACGAAACCTTGATAGAATTGCGCCGCGCCTTATATGAGTTTTGGGCACGCTGTCGTTGGCATCGTCGTCTTGTTGGCATTCGTCTTCGTCGTCGCTTGGTGGATGGCGAGGCGGGACTACGTGTCGATTACCGAGCTTGAGCCCCGAATCTCAGAACTGAACCAAAAGTTCAACCAAATTCTGATCTTCCTAAGCTTCGCGCTGGCTGTCTTGGCAACGCTCAAGGATATTCGACTACTCAGCACGGTTGGTCCCTGGTGGTCGGCGTCGCTAATCTTTGTCCTGACAGGTATTCTCCCAGTCAAAGAGTTTTGGGAATTTAGTCAGCGCTGGTATGCATTCATCCGGTGGTCAAAGGTTTGGTTGCTCTTGGTTACGGCCATCCTCATCGGCTACGGATCGGTTCTGTTTTTGAGAGCTCTCATGAGCGGCGCTATCACCTCCGAGCATCCTACCCGACCGACTTCAGAATCGGCGCGGATCGTCCAGAAAACTGAGTCCGTCACCTCTGATCAGTTGAAGCACGTTGTGGCAGGAAATGTCGATTTCCAGTCGATGCGTGATGCCAGCGGGAAGGTCATGGACTTTGGAGCGAGCAGCCTGATCGACCTGACGATGGACCTGTTTAACGCGACGACGTACACGCTTACGGAAATCGATGTCGAGCTTGACGAGCGGGCAGGAAAGGAGAGGCCGATCATGCTGACGATACCGCTAGACGGGACAGGAGTTGCCAATCGGCCGATTCCAAGCGGGACGGTCGGCGAAGTTAGCAAGCAGGTCGGAGTCCTGCCATCCGACACGTCGTGGATGCTCAAAGTGTCCGGGGCAAAGGGATACCTGCGCTAACGCGCCACCCTGACGCTCGGACCGGTGCGCTGACGACGGCGCTTCGGCGTCGGCTTGGCATCGCTCCACCGCACGGGAACGCCCTTGCTCTGATCTACCCTTACGACGCGCGCTGCCTCAGGTTTTTGATCTTGCAGTCTGCCGTTAGCTACCACGTCGTAAATCGTAGCAGTGATGTCAAGTTATTCTCAACCGGAAAGAGGAGGACACATTGGAACCAATATCCGCGACTGTGAGCGCCGCGCTCGCTGCCCTGCGCCTCGCCAAAGAAGTGGCAAAGAATCGCAAGGACGCAGACTTATCGGAGAAACTTCAGGACGCCTACGACCGAATCGCCGACATCAGGCACCAGATTTTCAGTCTCGAAGACGAGAATCGGTCTCTAGGCAGAGAGAACGAGGAGCTTAAAGAGTCGCTGAGATTCAAAGGCGAGTTAGTGTTTGACGGCCAGTTGTACTGGCGGGTGGTCGATGGTGACCAACAGGGTCCGTAACGCCCCAATTGCTGGCATGGTGACAAGCAGAAACTCGTGCCGCTGCAACACCAGAGAGGATATCCAAACAGCTTCTATTGCACGATTCACCGCATGAATTTTGGAACCGTCGAGGCAAACCCAAAGCCTATGAGGGTCAAACCGTTTCTCCCATGAATCAAAACGCAGTTTGACGCAAACGCAAAGTTGGTGCCATTATCCGTCACTGGAGGATGTAGGGACGTGGAAAACTGGGTCAAAGTTCGTCAGGAGTGTTCGCCTTTCGAGATGTTTGTGAGGCTGCAGAAGGGCGTCGAGGAGGGCGTCGAGGAGGATGTCAGGATCAGGACCGAATTTCTTGGAAAGCTCAGCAACGCGACGTTCAGGGTCGTGTCACACGACGACAACAAGAGTTTCACGGTTATACGCGAGATTCTCCAAGACAACTCAGCCTACCGTTCCGCTCACAAGATTGACTTCTCTTGGAGCGAAAAGGGAATCGCCGCCAAAGACCACCAATACGAGGTGAACGCGACGCTGACCCTCACCCTCTTGCCAGAGGGTTTCGCGGATGGCGGCGGTGAGGACACCGCCGCTACAGCGCCTCTGCCAGCCAAACCCCTCGACAGGCGTTACGCTCAGCTAGCTGATTGAGGAACTACTTGGAGTAGCCAGAGCGATGTCGTCACACGGTCTTTCCGCCCCGCAGCACGAGAAAGAAAGAGAGCGAACAAGCGCTCAAGGCGAGACTGTCTTCGAGGCTCGATCCTGGAACAGCCGCACAAAATCACTGAGCTCGGTGTAGTTCAGGTCTGACACTGCCCAGTAGGTCATCCCGGAACTGGTCCAGTAAATCAGATTGTAGCCTTGGCGCATGACCGAACGCGGCGCGGACTGCGCGGTCGATGGCCAGATGAAGACGTTGATGAAATGTTTGCGGCGCTGGTAGACGAGCGCGGCCACCGGCCGATCTTCCAGGTAGTCGAGGCGGCCACCCACCAGCGGAAATCCCTGCGCGCTCAAGTCCTCGACGGGCGGCGCGAAGTCGAGCTTGCCGTCGAACCACGGCTTGACGGTGTGCTGGTCCGAGGAGGGAACATCCGTCAGGTGACTGGCCATCAGCGACCGCACGTGGCCGGCAAGAACCTCTTGGGCTACAAGCCGGTCCGGCGGAGTATTAAAGGGCTTTGTTACGAACCACCCGACTGCAAGCACCACCAGCACCACCGAGGCTGCAACACCCAACCAGGCCCAGGAAGGCGGCCTTCGCCTTGACCCCTCGCGGGGCGAGAGGGCCGGACGGATCGCCGTCGCACCCGATTCCACCAACTCGGCCCGGATGCGCTGCTCGAGGTTCGCGGAAGGCCGGAAGTAGAGCGGCCCGCTCCTGAGCGCCCGGCTCAGCGCCTTGTGATTCTCGTACGCGCGGGCACACGCCGCACATTCCTTCAAGTGAGCCTCCACTTGCAGGGTGCTGAGCAGATCGAGCTCGCCATCCACGTAACCGTGGATCAGCGCCTGGTTTTCGGGGCAGCTCACGGCAGGCCTCCCTTCTGGACAGAATCGGTCAAGTGCCGCTCCAGGCGCTGGCGGGCGCGCGCCAGTCGCGACATCACGGTGCCCACCGGAACACCACACAGTCCGGCGATCTCGCGGTACGACAAACCCTCGAGTTCACGGAGCACGATCGCTTCCCGGAACTCCGGCGGCAGCGCTTCCAGGGCGTCTTGAACCAGGCGGGTGTTCGCACCCTGAAGCAACAGGGCCTCCGGGCTCGGCGAGTCCTCTTCACCGGTGTGAATTTCTTCGTCGAATGCCGTAGCGAGTTCCTGAAGACGGTTCTCACGCAGCCAGGTGTAACAGCTGTTCCGGACGATGGTCAGAAGCCAGGCGCGCGCGTCGCCGCCCCGGAAGCCTTCAAACGACTTCAGGGCGCGCAAGCAAGCCTCCTGCACCAGGTCCTCCGCATCTTGATCGTTCCGGATGAGCCAGCGCGCCAGGTTGTAGGCGCTGCCAAGATGTGGCAGCACCGCTCGCTCGAACAGCCCCGACTGATCCGCCCCGTTCAACCGTCCATCCTTTTCCCAGTCCTAGTATGAGACTCATTTTACGTCGCCGTTATTCCCGTTGCCCGATCGCGGCCCTCCCGGGAATATTTCGCGCGGTTGCAAAGTCTGTGCGGGTGGAGCGACAAAAATCCGCGATGGCGGTACCGAGAAAGGGAGAATCGATGCCAAGGCAAAAGGAAGAACTCATTCTTGAAAATCACAATCGGGACGGGGTGGATCGCCGGGGGTTTCTGAAATGCATGGCCTGGGCCGGCACCGGCGCCCTATGCGTCGTCAAGGGCGGAATCTTGAGGTCGTACAGCCTCAGCGACCCCTCGGCTCTCGCGGCCGGCGCCTCCAACGGCGAGTTGGCTTTCGTGCAGATCAGCGACAGCCACATGGGGTTCAACAAGCCGGCCAATCCCGATGTCGTCGCCACCTTGCAGGCGGCGGTCGATAAGATCAACGCCGCGCCGGTCGAGCCGGCTTTTCTTTTGCATACCGGCGACATCAGCCACCTGTCGAAGCCCGCGGAATTCGATACGGTCGATCAGGTCCTGAGGAGCGCGAAAGCGAAGCAGGTATTCTTCGTCCCCGGCGAGCACGACGTCCTCGAAGACAATGGCCAACAGTACCTGGACCGATACGGTAAGTCAGCGAAAGGTTCGGGATGGTACAGCTTCGACCAAAAAGGCGTCCACTTCATCGCCTTGGTCAACGTGCTGAATCTCAAGGCGGGCGGGCTCGGGTCCCTCGGGCCGGAGCAACTGGACTGGCTGCAGGACGACGTGAAAGGCCTCGCAGCCAGCACACCCATCGTCGTATTCGCCCACATTCCCCTCTGGACTGTGTACCCCGAGTGGGGCTGGGGCACGGACGACAGCGCCCAGGCGCTCGCTTATCTCAGGCGGTTCGGCTCGGTCACGGTATTGAACGGGCACATCCACCAGACCATGCGGAAGGTTGAAGGAAACATTACGTTCCATACCGCCATGTCCACGGCGTTTCCTCAACCTCAGCCCGGCACCGCTCCATCGCCAGGGCCCATGAAAGTACCGGCCGATCAGTTGCGCAGCCTGCTCGGTGTGACCAGCGTCGATTATGTGCCCGGCAGGCATACGTTGGCAGTGGTTGATTCATCTCTGGACTGATCTTGACGTCGGGGCGGCCACAAGGGCCGCCCCTGCGTCGAAATCAGGACACCACCAAAAGGAGTACACGCGGATGAAGAAAGTGATCCTCGGCGCGGTGGCCGCGAGCTTGCTTGTTCTGTCCTTCGGGATATCGAGGGACAGCCATGCCAAACCGGCCGCCAGCGAGCCGGCCAATTCGAGCGACAAGTACCAAATCAAAATCGACAACTTCAGTTTCGCGCCGGCGACCCTTACGGTTCCGGCCGGCGCGACCGTGACCTGGGTCAACCAGGATGACATACCCCATACCGTGATCAGCACCGACGGTAAAGAAATCAAGTCGCCCGTGCTCGACACCGATGAGCACTTCGCCCACGCCTTCGCGCGGCCCGGTATCTACGCATACTACTGTTCGGTCCATCCCAAGATGACGGGCAAGATCGTTGTGCAAGAGAGGACGCCCTCAAGGCCGAGGTAAGCCACGTCGATCTGGAGGTCGCTGAACGTGCCTGACGCCTCGGTGCAGCCGTCCGCACCGAAAACACGGCGCCAGGCTGGCGCTGACCTTCTTGCGCGATTGACGACTTCCCGGGTTCTCGAGACAAGGTCCGCGTCAGCCTGGCGTGCGAGGCGGTGAGGACACAATGGGGCGGTGAAACAACACCGCTACAGCGGGTCGCCGCGTCAGGACGCTACCAGCCGATCTCTTCTTCGACAGGCGTGACGCTTAGCCAGCCATCTTGAGGAACTACTTGAAGTGGTATGGCGCCCGACCATACTGAAATCTGGAAGCTCAGATGTTCGCCGGAAGTGAACCCCAGCACACCGAAATCGGCGCTCAATTCGAGCACGCGGTCGAGCGCCAGGCTGATCCCGTCATCCGGGTCCTGGCGCGCGCCCAGAGCGTCTTCCAGCCAGCGCTCGGTCGAGGCCAGCTTCCCGGCACTGATGCGAGCGGTTGCATGCACGGTTTGAGTGCCCTCGACCACCACCCGGATCTCGATCTCGGGATGGCTCAGGACGCTCTCGCGATTCAGATCGAGCCGGAGGTAGAAAGCCCGCTCGCCCCAGCCGTAGTAAACCATGTCGAGCGCGGGCGGCGCCGCATGCATGGCGTCGGAACGGACGGCGGGACGGTAGACGCCGGCGCCCAGCCACTCGAAGTAGTTCGAGACCACACCGTCGATTACGGGCTCGATCTCGCCCGCCGGCGGGACGCTCATCGGTTCGCCCCGCGGCCGCTTCAGAGGCACGGCCAACTCATCCGGCGGCGATGCGCCGAGCAGGCCGTAGATATTGCTCAAATGCTTGCGATAAAGCCGGTCAAACTCCTCGTCATTCTCGGTCGAGTGCTCCGGCCCGTACCACCAGTTCCAGTCGCTGCCTTCGGCGATCAGCAGCTCCTGCTGCGCCAACTCCAGCTTCCCGGGATCGATGCCGGGACGCGAAGCATTGGCCGCGAAGAAGTCGCGGGCATTGGACAGCAGATCCCAGGCGCGATTGTCTTCCTCGGCACCGATCCAGACGTCGAAATTGGCGTTGATCCACGAGCCGGGAACCACGTGCGAAATCCGCCCAAGTTCCGCAAGCCCCAGCGCTTCGCTGGCCGTGACCGCGCGAATCTCGGGATCGGCCGCCAGCATGCCATAAAACGCCCGCAAAAACGGGCGACCGTTGTGCCGGTAGTATTCCCAGCAATTCTCGCCGTCAAGAATGATAGAGACCACTGCCGGGTGCGATCCGGTGCTGCGTCCCGCCTGGCGGATCCGCTCGAGCAGCGATTTGGCGGCTTGAACCGGGTCGAGGGGAGCATACGCGAAACCAATCAAGTCTGATATTTCGTGGTCGCGGAAGAAGAGGCTGATCGGACCCGAACGAGTTTCGATCGTGTGCGGACGGTAGAGCTCGTTGCCGCCCTCCATGGTCCCATCGCCCCGCCGGCGCAGGGTGATGCCGAGGGACCGGCTCAGCACGCCTTCATCGGTGGCCGCCCACTGGAAACCCTCCGCGGCGGCGAGCCGCAGAGCTTCCTCGGAGACGCTGCCCTCGCTCGGCCAAAGGCCGCGCGGTTCACGACCGAATACCTCCCGATAGAGTTCGCGCGCAGTTTGAAGCTGCCCGACGGCATCCTCGGGATGGCGGAACCGTTTGTGAGGCATCGGCACGCCGGCATGCGATTCAAGTGCGATGCCGCTGTCGCAGAGCAGCGGCAAAATCGGATGGTAAAAAGGGGACGTGGAAATCTCGAGGCGGCCTTCATCCTGGCCGGCGCGATGTTCTTCGAGTATGGCTTTAATAAGCGCCGTTTCCTTACTGTGGAGCAAAAGCTTGTCATCGCGCGAGAAACCGCGGGCCTTTACCACCAGGCGCCGGAGATCCGGATCCGATTCCAGCCAGAGTTCGTCGAACCAGGCAAGCTGTGAGAGCACCTGAAGGTCGCGCAGCTCGGCGTCAGAGAATGCGCCTGCCAGCCGCGAGCCTTGCTCCCACGGCTTGGCTTTCTCATAAAGCTCGCGGAAGCGCGGATAGCGATAGAGGAGGTTCTCGTGATTCAGTTGGAACGCATAATGGAGCAGGCGCTCGCGGCCGGTTTCGGTCAAATCCGCCACGCGTTTAAAAGCCAGGTCGAACGATTCCTCATAGGCTTTGCCGCCGGCATAATCCTGGAGCTGCACCATCAGCGAGGGCACAAGATTGATCGTGACGTGGACCTGGGGAAAAGCGCGCAGCTCGGCCGCCATGCCGTAGTAGTCCTTGAGCGCATGGAGCCGAGTCCAGGGCATGACGTAGCAATCCTGCACCAGATCCTTATAAAAGGGCTGGTGCTGATGCCAAAGCAGCATCAAATAGGTAGTGGACATGGACTGAGGACAGGTTCCTTCTGCAAAGTGTTCGGGTGCCTGGGCTCGTAGCGATATGAATTCGACGCAGGGGCGGCCCCTGTGGCCGTACCTACGTCGAATTCATGACACCATTGCTTCTCGTGCGATGACAGGCGTGTGCTAGCATAATTAAGGCTGGGAACCAGAGGCAATCGGGGCTCGGCGCCCGTTCCAGCTTATCGGCATCCTGGTTAAAAAGTTGATGCGGATTCTGACCCGCTACATCCTCAAGGAAATCGTCTCCCACTCGCTCATCGGCCTGGTGGTCTTCACCTTCGTCATTTACATCCCGCGGATCGGCCAGTTGCTGGAACTGGTGGCGCGACGCAATCTGCCGTTCAGCACCGTTTTGCTTCTCTTTCTGGCGCCGGTACCGGCCATTCTGGTCCTGACGATTCCGATGGCGGTCCTCGTCGGCATCCTGCTCGGGCTGAGCCGCCTGGCCGCCGACGGCGAGGTCATTGCCGCGCGCGCCGTGGGCATCGGGACCGCGAGCTTCGCGCGTCCCGCCCTGGCCTACGCATGTGCGGGCTGGCTGCTGGCCTCCGCGATGAGCCTCTACCTTGCCCCGCGGTCCAACCTCGAGCTGCTTCGCCGGGAGACGGAGGTTCGAAACAGCCAGGCCGCCTACGAGATTCAGCCGCGCGTCTTCATCGAGCAGTTTCCCAAGCTGCTGATGTACGTGCAGGACGTCACCCGGGATCGCTGGCATCACGTCTTTATCGCGGATAACAGCGTGCCCGGCTCGCCGAAAGTGACGTTAGCGGAAAGCGGCACCCTTGTCAACGATCGCGCTGACGGCACCCTGATTCTGCATCTCGAACGGGGCGCAACGCACGAGATCGATCCACAGAACGAGGCGCGCTACTCCGTGGCGTCATTCTCCGAGACGGACATTCCCTTGCCGGCGCAGCAAGCCGGGGAGACCGCACCCGGCCAGCTCCCACCCACCATGCAGCCGCTGACGCAACTGTTTTGGAACGCGTCGCACGCGCCGGATTCCCGGCAGCGTGACGCCGCGCGCGTCGAGCTGCAGGACCGCTTCGCGCTGCCGGTGGGCGCGCTGGTGCTGGCGCTGGTGGGAATCCCCCTGGGAATGTTCAGCCGCAAGGGAGGCAAAGCCGTCGGAGTGATGGTGGCGATCCTGCTCTTCTTCATCTACTACGTCATCATGGCCTCGGGCTCGAGCCTGGCAAGGCAAGGACGGATTTCGCCGCTGGCCGGGCTCTGGACGGCCAACGTGCTGTTTGCGGCGGCAGGCATCCTGATGCTGGCACAGTTGCGCCGCGCGCGGCTGCTTCTGCAGCACCTGCAGGATCGATTCGCCGAGGTCGGTCGTGCCCTGCACGGCTTGCACCGCAAAGCCGGCCGGCCACTGGCACTGGTCGTCCCCGCGTCGCCGGTTCGAACGCCGGGAAGCGGGATCTTCCAGATCCTGGACGTCTACGTGGTCCGGAGCTGGCTGTTCTACTTTGTCGTGGTGCTGCTGACCTTCGCCGGAGTCTACATGGTCTTCGATTTCTTCCAGCTTCTCGGCGACATCGTCAAGAACCACGCGCGGCCCGGCCTGGTCTTCGACTATTACCGGTATCTTTTCCCGAACATCGTTTACCTGATGCTGCCGCTCAGCGTGCTGATGGCCACCCTGGTCACTTTCAGCCTGCTCACCAAGAGCAGCCAGATCACGGCCATCAAGGCCATCGGAGTGAGCCTCTACCGCATCTCCCTGCCCGTGCTGCTGCTGGCGAGCTTCCTGAGCGGGGGCATGTTCCTCATGGGAGATCAATACCTGCCGGAGACCAACCAGCTTCAGAGCGCCTATCGCAACGAGATCAAGGGCCGTCCGCCGCAGACCTATTTCCGTCCCGACGTGCAGTGGATTTTCGGAGAGTCGAACCGCGTTTACAATTACCGGTTCTTTGATCCCGATCACAACGTATTCGCCAGTCTGTCGGTATACGAATTCGATCCCCAGAGCTTCACCATCAGCCGGCGGATTTACGCGCAGCGGGCGTTCTGGGAACCCCACATCGCCGGCTGGGTGCTCGAGGGCGGTTGGGTGCGCGACCTCGACGGCGACAAGGTGACGGCCTTCCGCCCGTTCTCCGTAACGACCTTCAAGGAACTCGCCGAGCGCCCGGAATACTTCAAGAAAGAGGTGAAGACTTCCGAGCAGATGAGCGCCGGCGAACTGCGGAGCTACATTCGCGGGCTGCACCAGAGCGGTTTCGACGTGGTGCCGCTTTCCGTGCAGTTGAACCGCAAGTTCTCGTATCCTCTGATCGCCTTCGTCGTGGGCCTGATCGGAATTCCCTTCTCCTTCACGGCCGGACGCAAGGGGGCGCTGACTGGAATCGCCGTGAGCATCGCCATCGCCATCGTCTACTGGTCGGTGTCGAGCTTGTTCGAGGCCATGGGCAATCTCGGTCAGCTCCCGCCCGCCGTGGCGGCTTGGTCGCCGGATCTGCTGTTCGCTCTGGGAGGAGTGTACGCACTACTTCGAGTTCGGACGTGATTCCGGCCTTGCTTTGCTTGGGATCGCCGGGATGCAATTCGGGGCTACTCTAGAAACCAGCAACCCGTCTGGCCACTAGCCACCCATCCGACCAACAGCCCCTGTGCCCGGTTCGACTACGGAATCACCGGCAGAATGATCGCCGAAGGATGCTCGCGGTCGTGATAGATCGCGTTGGCCGCGATCGCCATCCGCCGGTTCCCGTTCAGCGGCTCGCCCGTATTCGGATTCACGTCGAATCTCGGGAAATTGCTGCTGGAGATGTCCACACGAATCCGGTGTCCCTTCTTGAACACGTTGGAAGTGGGATAGAGATGAATCGTAAACGGATAAATCGTGCCGGGCTTCATCAGTTCCGCATGCTCCAGCGAACTGCGGAAGCGCGCGCGAATGATACCGTCCTCGAGGTTCATGTCAATCCCGCCGGGAAAGTCACTGCTCGGGGGATGGACGTCGATGAGCTTGGCGGTGAAGTCGGTGTCGACCGCGCTTGACGACGCCCACAACTTCACGTCGATCGGCCCGGTGACTTCCATGTCCTGCTCGAGTGGCGGCGTTTCGAAGACCAGCACGTCTTTGCGCGCCGAAAGCGGCAGCGTATCGTGGCAATTCCAGACGGCGTCGCTGCAACGCTGGTCCCAGGCGCCCTGCAGCATGATTCCGTTGCCCGACGAGATGTTGCCGCCGATGGTCGGCACCGGATTGTGAGGATCGAAATCATAGGTCGTGCTCGCGGTCTGCTCCGTGGGCTTCGCCGTCGAGAGCGAGCCGTCGCCGTGCAGGTAAAACGGGGTCCATTTCGTGCGCGCCAGGGGCCACTCCTGCTCGTCGCGCCAGACCCCGCCGTGCATGTGACGCCCGTCGGGCGTCTTCTCCTCGCTGCCGCCACCCATCACGAAGATCTTCACCGGCGCATCGCGATCCACGCCGTTGTCGATTCCCTTGAGCCAGCGATCGTACCAGCGCAAATGGAAAGCCGCATCGTCGATGGCCGCATCGGCGCCGAATTCCACCTGCCCGTTCGCATGATGCATCTGCTCGCCGTGAATCCAGGGGCCGAGGATCATCTTGATGGGCCCGTGCTTGGCCTGCGAAAGCGCCTTATAAGACATGGTGGTCTGCAGCGCCCAGGAGTCGTACCAGCCGCCGATCAGGTAAACCGGAACGTCTTTGTAGCGCGCGACCTGATCGGTCACGTCGAATCCGGGCTGCTTCCAGTACGAGTCGTTGGCGCCGTGGCCCATGGCATAGGTCAGCCATTGCTCGTATTCGGGCGCAAGATGCAAAGGCGTAGTGCCGGGCCGAAGCGGGAGGGCGA
>JASHQD010000087.1 GCA_030037755.1 Terriglobia bacterium | reverse complement strand
GTCGGTCGCCGGCTCCGGCCGACGAGATGGGTTGTGGGCGCGCGGGCCCACAACAATCGCGGCTTTTTTCGACTCCAGGATGGCGTCGAATCCCGACCCGGCGAGCACCTGCGTCAACATCTCTCGATCGTCTCGACCAGCGCGCGGAAACCCTCGAGACGCGTCCAGCGCGCCTCGACCAGCGCCGCCACCTCGTCACCCGGCTTGCGAATTTCCGCCTCGGTGGCCCCGCCGGGCGCAGATCTCGTCTCGAGAGCCGGAGAAGTCGTACATTGCGCGGGAAGGCCGGCGCCAGGGTCAATTTCGGCGCTTTCGCCGCCTCTCCGGTGGAATGTAGTGGAAGCGGACCAGATAGATATTCTCGCCCTTGCCGTGTTTCGCAATCTTGAGGAGATCGAGCACGCCGAGGAATCCGGACTGGCGCGCCAGCCCTGGCGTGATGTCCGGGAAGCCGATCGGCTCGATCGAATCCACTTCGATCTCGCCCTCCTCCATTGGGTATCGGCCGCCTATCCTGACGTGGGGGTGCACCCAGAATCGCACGCTGCAAGTGATCTCGCCGCTGCGGACTCCTTCGCGAAGACGTTTGGTGAAAGTCATGGGGACTACCAGCGCGGCAGACGAATCTGACGCGTCTAGTTTTCACCATCGGAGGATTATTGTCCACTTTGGTCACAACGATGACTCATTGACTCGGATAAAATGGCCGGAACCATAGCATCACAGGAAGGGAGCATTAATCCGATGGAGCGGAAGAGCCCAATATTGACGGGACTACTTATGGCCGTTGCTGCGTACATCCTCAACGTTGCACCACTTCAGGCTCAGAAGAGCAATTTCACCCTTGGAACCGCCACGGGCACCCAGTTGCCCAACTGTGCCGATGATACCGGAGGCGTGGTGGGAAACTGCTGGGGTTTGAACATATCGTGTCCGAATGTGACGGCTATTCAACCGTACGATGCCACGGTGAAGGTAACCACGCCGGCAGGACAATCCCTCGGCACCGTTGTCTTTATCACAGGCGGTGGCGGCGTCTATTATTACGACACCTACTTCACCTACGGGACGATGCTCATCAACGACGTCGTCAGCGCGGGTTACACAGCGGCCCAGCTTGTTTTCGATAATCCGGTGGCGGGATGGCTCACTGGCCCGGCCGGCGATGGCAATGGGCCGATTTCGCTGGCATGTCTGCCGGCCACGGCGATGCAGTGGGTCTATCACAGCGTGCTGACCTCGGGTACTCCCCTGTGCTCTACCGGCAACAGCGGCGGCTCCGCGGCCATTGCGTATGCTCTGTCGCAGTACGGCCTGGATTCGATTCTGACCCTGGCGGAGACTACCAGTGGTCCGGAGTTTTCACGGCTGGACTATGGGTGCAGCCCGAAGACGCGGTACTCCGCCTGCGCGCTCTGTGGTTCGGGGACACAGTACGACTCCTACGGTCTGCCTAACGCCGAGGAGTACATTGACCCGGCTTACACGGGCGTGGTGAACGGTGAGCCCACCGGCCCATGCTCCGAGGACGTCGAGGGTTCCGAGCAAAACGCCAGCCAGTTGCATCACGACAGCATCTTGTCGGATACCTACCCGCCGCAGCTTTCCTTTCTCACTCAACTCCGCGTGTTATTTGGCGGGGAGGACAAGTCAGGCGGCGCCATTCCCGAGGGCCTCGATTGGGCATCGTTCATTACGAGTTCCGCCACCGTTGTGTGCGTCCCTTCGGCCGGACACGAGATGGCCAATTACCTCGCAGGGGCAGAGCAGATCGAGAGCGATTTGGTGTCCTACTGCAAGCTGCCTTAGTTCAGTCGGTCCCGGTTCCGCCGAGCACAATTGACTGCTTACCGCCCAGGGCGTTGTCCGTGACATTCAGGGTGGCCACCTGCGCCCTCTTGGACGACGGACGGAAGCTGATGTCAATCGCGCATTGATCCCCGGGATTCAGACTGCCGCCGCAATGGTTGCTGATCGAGAAGTCCCGGCTTCCGCTAAGGGTTACGCTGGCTATTTTCAGCGGTTCGAGGCTGGGATTAAACAGCGTCAGGGTCTGCCCGGCGCTGGTGCTCCCGGCCGGTTGCGAACCGAAGCTTAAGGTGCCGGGAAAGAAAGCGACTGAAGGCGTGCTGAGCAGAACCAGGGCTCCCATTCGATCGGCCACGAGCACGTCAGCGAGGTTGTCTCCGTTGACGTCGCTCAGGATCACCGCGCGATCTCCGTAGCCCATGCTCACGGGGAAAGTCACTGCATTCTTGAACGTCCCGTTGCCGTTTCCCATCAGAATCGAGAGCAGGTTTTGCGGGACTCCGACCGCCAGGTCGAGCTGGCCATCCCCGTTCAAGTCGCCGGCTGCGACCGAATAACTGATTCCCGCGGTCCTGTAGTTGACGGCTTTGCCGAAGGTACCGTCACCGTTGCCCAACAAAACAGCAACATTGGACGCGTCTCCGGCCACAGCGAGATCGGGATTGTTGTCCCCGTTGAGGTCGGCCGCGAGGATGGACTGACCGAAAGAGTCCGTGCCGAAAAACTGATAGCGCTGAAAGCTGCCGTCGCCTTTACCGAGCAACACGGAAGCACCCGTGCCTGCGGCAAGAGCCAGATCGAGGTTGCCGTCGTGGTTGAAGTCAGCCGTGGCGACAGAGTAAGGAGGAAAGCCGGCACTGTAGTCGACGTACGGGTTGAAGGTCCCATCGCCGTTTCCCGGGAAGATGGATACATCGTTCGAGAACGCCGAATCGACCGTGACCAGATCGAGAATGCCGTTGTTTGAGAAATCGCCATTGGTGATGGAAAGGGAATAGGGCGCGGCATAATCCACGGCGTTCTGAAACGTCCCATCGCCATTTCCGAGCAATACGGAGACCGAGCCGCTGGTGGGATTATCGGTGGCAAGATCAAGGTTGCCATCGTTATTGAAGTCTCCCGCGGTGACCGACCAGCAGTACAACCCCGTCGTATAATTCACCGGCGGCTGAAACGTGCCGTTTCCATTTCCCAACAGAACCGAGACCGAACCGGGGTCAGCTCCATTGGCGACGGCGATGTCCGTGTTTCCGTCCTTGTTGAAGTCGCCCGTGGCCAGATTGACGGCGCTGAGGGCGACAGTTTCATACAGCGCGCCAGGGAATACTCCTCCCCCCGATCCCAGCACGACCGAGACTTCGTTGAGCGACGATTGTGCAAACGCGAGGTCAAGCGCGCCGTCGCCATTGTAGTCGCCCAGCGCCGGAGGCGACGGACTGGCGCCGGCTCCGTAGTCGACGTGGGCCTGGAATGTGCCGTTCCCGTTGCCAGCAAGGGTCGAGACTCCACTGGTCGAGCCAGTTGCCCAGCCCACCAGCAGGTCGAGTGCGTTATCGCCGTTCAGGTTGACCGCGGCCACGCTCACGGCCGGTCCACCCACGGCATAGTCCACATGACTCTGGAACGAGCCATTGCCGTTGCCGAGCAGGACGGAGACCGTGCTGTCCGTGTTGTTCGCCACCGCCAGATCGAGCTTGCCGTCGCCGTTGAAGTCGCCGGTGGCGATGAATTGGGGACCGTTGCCGGTGCTGTAGTTGGCCGGTGGCCCGAAGTTTCCGTTGCCCTGGCCGAGCAATATGGTGACGAGGCCGGGAGTGATGTCGTCGACGATCGCGAGATCCGCCTTGCCGTCCTCGTTGAAGTCGCCGGCCGCGAGCCACAGTGGCGCAACCGGCAGAGCGGTGTCGACGCGACCGCTGAAGGTGCCGTCGCCGTTGCCCCGCAGCGCGGATACCGTGCCCGCCGAGAAGTTAGCCGTGACGAGGTCCATTTTGCCGTTGTCGTTGAGGTCGGCGGCGACGATCGAGACCGGGTCCGAGCCCACCGCGTAGTCCACATGATTCTGAAAAGTGCCGTCGCCGTTTCCGAGCAGAATCGAGACCGCGTTGGAACCCTCGTCCGCAACCGCGAGATCCGGTATTTGGTCCCCATTGAAGTCCGCGATGAGGAGGGCGCCGGGCGTGGAGCCAGTGGCGTAATCGACGTGCTTGGCGAAGGTGCCGTTCTTCTGCCCAAGCAGCACCGAGACCGTATTGTCCGTGGCGTTCGTGACCACCAGGTCGAGCTTGCCGTCATGGTTGAGATCGGATGTCGCTGTCTTCTGCGGATCGTTACCGGTACCGAATAGTCCCAGGCCAAACTGGTAATTCTGGGCGGAGGCGCCGGCCGCCAGAGCCGTGATGGCGCCCAGGACGCATAGTGATCTGCAGGGGAGAGACGCCTTCTTCGTCGACTTCGCGCATCTTTTCATGGATTCCTCTCTTCTAAGAACGAGCCTGTGACAAGAGAAGGGATGAGAACTCGCCCTGGTTCACTTCGATTTGGCCGGAACCAGACGCCGTCTGCGCCAGAGCCCCAGCCCCAGCGATCCGAGGGCGAGCAGTCCGAGGGTGCCGGGTTCAGGAACGCTCGGAGTGTGCGCGGTCGTTTCGCCGGCTGTAAGGGCCTGATTCGCGACGGTGTCGTAGGCGTATCCGAGCAAAGTCGCGTCGACCACGTAGTTTGAGCGAGTGGCGGTTACGTCAAGCTCGGCCCAGCCGTAATGCACCTGGCCGTCAATCAGGAACGCCAGGCCAAGATATTTTTCGGTGGCGTTCTTCCAGTTTCCGCGAAACGAGACCGAAGTGCTGCTGTTGAGGAAGGCACTGACCATCTTCGCCGGCGACGACCGGATTAGTTGGAAATTGTCGCCGCGGCCGATCGGGGCGCCGAACCCGAGCGCGGCGGCGCCTCCTCCCTGAATGACAACCTCGGCCGGCTTCCCATTGCCCATCACGCTGAGGCTGTTGACGCCATAACCCCCCGGCTCGTTCATAATCTTGAATTGGTTCACGTGGTTGAAATCAATGAAGACGATGCCGCTGGTGAAATTGATGTCCGTGGACGTGTAGATGATGCCGGCCTGGGCCGGTTGCGCCCCGAGCAGGGTGGCCGCAGCGGTGGTTCCGGCGGCCACGGCGTAACTCGCCAACCGCTTGGCGAGACTCTCACGCTCTGAGCCATCATTTCGCGAGCCCGCCTGGGCCGCCTCTGCAGCAATCTTGCCCGCCCGCGTCGACGTCGTCATGGTGCCCTCCTTAGGGCGGAGATAACCACACCTTGTGGCGCTAAATTTGCCTCGGGCCGGTATCTTACTCCTGGCCGCGATCGAAATCAAAAACGTCGCTGCATTTGGCGCCAGCCATTCGCTAATCCAAGCTCGTCTTAAGGAGGATTACCTACCATCGTGATGCGCGGTCCAAGGGCGGGGCTTCAGCCCCCTTTCGCGGTCCCGTCAGTGTATTGGGTAATTCTGAGCGAGGACATCACGATTCCCCCGAAAGAGCGCCGCACCGAATCGCGATTCGGAATAACGCCTGCCAGGCTTTTGCTAGAATAGTTTCGACCGGCGGCCTGCCGCCTCCGTATTCGTTTCGAGGGAGCTGAATCTTGGGCCTTATTCTTCTCATCGCCGTATTCGTCTTTTTTGGAGTGGCTCTGCTGCTGCTTGCGTTTGTCGGCTTGCGCAACAATCTCGTCCGGGAGCGCAATGAGCTGGGCAAGGCCTGGACGAACGTCGATCAACTGCTGAAACAGCGCCGCGATGAGCTTCCCCGGCTCGTCGGCACGTGCCGCAGTTATCTTTCCGAGCGGGCCGACCAGGCACTGTTCGATTCCGTCGCAGCGGCCCGGTCCGCGGAACAGAAGGCGCCGCCGCCCGAGAAGGCTCGTGCCGCGGCCGAGTTGACCGAGACGCTGCACCGGCTTTTTGCGGCCGCCGACCGGAATCGCGAGCTGAGCCTGGACACAAGCTACCGGCAGCTCAAGAAACAGATTCTGATTCTGGAGGAGCGGATCAAGGCCGAGCAGGAACACTTCCGCAATCAGGTGAATGCCTACAACGCCCGCCTGAGAGGCTTCGCCGGGGGCCTTGCCGGGCGGAGCGCCGGACTGCGTCAACAGGCGGCGCCGACGATTCCGCCGAACAGCCAGAACTGATTCGGGAGGTATTCTGATTCCGACGCAGGGCAGTGGCTGGTGGCTAGCGGTTAGTGGCTAGATTCACCCATTACCAGATGCCGATGCGCCTCCACTTGACCCGGGCTCTGTTACAATAATGAGGGTATCACCTGCCCAACGTCATGGACTACGATCAGCTTGCGAGCTTTCTCGAGGTCGCCCGGCTGCAGAGCTTTTCGCGCGCCGCCGAGAAGATCTACCGCACCCAACCGGCGATCAGCGCGCAGGTCCGTCTGCTCGAGCAGGAGTGCGGCGAGCGCCTCTTCAATCGCAGCGGCAAACGCGTGCAATTGACGCCGGCCGGCGAGATTTTGCAGACCTACGCGCAGAAGATCATCGATCTGCACCGTGACGCTTTGCAGGCCATCGCCGAGCTGAACCAGACCGCGCGCGGCAAGCTGTTCCTGGGCGCCAATGAGGCTACATGCCTCTACGTGCTTCCCAAGACCTTCGCCCGGTTCCGCCAGCTTTATCCGCTGGTGCAGATCAGCATCTACCGCAACTTCAGCCACAAAATCGTGCAGAAGGTGCAGGAAGGCGCCATCGAGATCGGCGTGGTCACGCTTCCGCAGAACACCACCAATCTCGATATCCTGCCCGTCCACCGCGATGAGATGCAGGTGGTGATGCCGGCAAATCACGCGCTGGCGAAACAGCGCAGCGTGACGCTCGATGAGCTCGTGCAGTATCCGCTGATCATGCCCAAGACGGGCCGCACGCGCGTGGTGCTGGACCGGCTGCTGCGCGACAAGCGCAACGAGCTCCAGATTTCGATGGAACTGGCCAGCGTTGAAACGATCAAGAAGTTCGTGGGCGCGGGGCTCGGACTTTCCCTGCTCAGCAAGAGCTACGCGCAGGCCGAGGTCGCCGCCGGACTGCTGAAGCTGGTGCCGCTCGACGGCGTCAAGCTGCACCGCGAGCTCGGGCTGATTTACCGCCGGGACCGCTACCTTTCGCTCCCCGCCAAAGTCTTCATCGAAACCGTCCGAGCCTCCATCCAACCGCCCAAGCGCGAGCACGCGGCCCAGAACGAAAAGCCCGCGGCGCGCGCGAGCTCGGATGGAGATGCCGAATAGACTGCAATCTCCGGCACCAGCGAAACATTCATGAGCCGCTACAAGCCACTTCGAGTGATGAAATTCGGGGGCACCTCCGTGGGCGACGCCGATTGCATCGAGCGCGTGGCGACGCTCGTTTCGGAACAGGCGAAAGAGGCCGAGGTTGCCGTGGTGGTGTCTGCGATGGGCGGGGTGACGGATATGCTGATCCGCGCCGCCACGGAAGCCAGTCGCGGCGATCGTGAAAACTGGAAGGGAGCGCGCCAGGAGTTGGCGCGGCGGCACCGCGAAGTCGCGGATCGCCTGCTCTACGCGAGCGAACAGGCCCAGGTGCTGCCGCGGCTCGCCGAAGAAATCGGCAACTTCGAGAATCTGTGCTCGGGATTCTCGCTGGTTCGGGAAATCACGCCGCGGGCCATGGACGCGCTCTCGAGCCTGGGCGAGAAGATGTCTGCGGTGCTGGTCGCGGCCGCGCTGCGCTCGAAGGGTTCTGCCGCCGAAGAGGTGGACGCGACCGAGTTGATCGTGACCGACAACCATTTCGGCAACGCCTCGCCTTATTTCGACGAAACGACGGTCAAGACCCGCGATCGCCTGGCGCCGCTGCGGCGCCGTCACGTGATTCCGGTCATCACCGGCTTTCGCGCCGCCACGCGCGACGGAGTTTGTACAACGCTCGGCCGCGGCGGCTCCGATTACAGCGGCACGCTGGTCGGCGGCGCGCTCGAAGCGGACGAAGTATGGATCTGGACGGACGTCGACGGCGTCATGACCGCCGATCCGCGGCTCGTTCCATCTGCCCACATCGTCCCGGAGATTTCCTACCGCGAGGCCGCGGAGCTTTCCTATTTCGGCGCCAAGGTGCTTCACCCCAAGACAATCCAGCCGGTGCTGAAACGGCAGATTCCGGTCTGGATCAAGAACACGTTTAATGCCACGTGCCCGGGAACGCGCATTGGCGCGGCGCCCGCCGACGCTGCGCCGGGCGTGAAGGCGCTCACCACCGTCCGCACCGCCGACCTCATCACGGTGAGCGGCCGCGACCGGTTGGGCTTCTCGGAACTCGCGGCGCGCGTCTTCGAATCGCTCAGCCGTGAGGACATTCCTACCTTGATGGTCACGCAGTCGTCGGCGGACAACGTGCTCTGCTTTGCGGTCTTCGATGCGGATCTGCTGCACGTGCGCGCCGCGCTCGAGAAAGCGTTCGAGCTCGAGATTCTGCACGATTACATCGCTCCGCCCGAAGTGCTGCCCCAGGTCGCCATCGTAGTGCTCGTCGGCGAGAACATGAAAGGCACGCCGGGCATCTCGGGGCGCGCATTCAGCGCGCTCGGCAAGCGCGGGATCAACATCATCGCCATCGCGCAGGGATCGTCGGAACTGAGCATCTCCCTCGCGGTGAGATCGACGGAAGTGAAGGAAGCGGTGACGGCGATTCATGAGGAGTTTGAATTGTAGGTGGTTAGCAGCTAGTCGGTGGAGAATGAAGTCGACAGTCGACAGTCAACAGTCCACAGGTGGCTTTTTCTGTTGACTGTCAACTGTCGACTGTAAACCTGAGTTTCTGGCCACTAGCCACTGCATTTATGTCCTGGCACATCCAATGCGCTGAAGACGGCTGTCACGCGCGGCACCGACCTGATTATCCTTCGCACCAGTGCCAAAAATGCGGCGGGCTGCTGGAGGTTCGCCGCGACTTGAATGGACTGAGTGGCGGCGCGATGCGGGCCACCTGGGTAGAGCGGCGATTGAGCAATCTGCCGCTCGATCGCAGCGGCGTCTGGCGATTCCGCGAGCTGGTCAGTTTCTTCCACGATGCCGCCAGTGTCATCACGCTGGCGGAAGGACGCACGCCGCTGCTGGATGCGCCTGGCACGGGCGCCTGGGCCGGCGGGGTTGACCTCACGGTCAAGCACCAGGGCGCAAATCCGACCGGTTCCTTCAAGGACCTGGGGATGACGGCGGCCATCACGCGGGCCCTGGCGCTGCGTGTTTCGGTGGTTGCCTGCGCGTCGACGGGAAACACTTCTTCATCGATGGCCGCCTATGCCGCGCGGGCCGGGCTCCGGGCTCTGGTCTTTGTTCCGGCCGGAAAGGTCGCTGCTGCCAAGCTTGCCCAGGCCATCGATCTCGGGGCCTTCATCATCGAGCTGGGCGAGAATTTCGACCAGGCGTTCGAGCTGGTCCGGAAGGCCAGCGCCGAGCTTGGGCTTTATCTCGTCAACTCCGTAAATCCGTTTCGCATTGAGGGTCAGAAGACCCTCGCCTTTGAGCTGTTGGAGCAACGCGACTGGCGCGCGCCGGACTTCATCGTGGTGCCTGGCGGAAATCTCGGCAATGTCTCCGCGATTACCAAGGGGCTTCGCGAGATCAGCACTCTCGGCCTGATTCAGAAAATGCCTCGCCTGGTCGTAATTCAGTCGGCAGGGGCGGATGCTTTCTGCCGCCTGATGACGAGCGGCGCGGACGAACTCGTGCCGGTGGCGCAGCCGGAGACGGAAGCTACGGCGATCCGCATCGGCAATCCCGCGAACTGGCGCAAGGCGCGCCGCGCCCTGATCGAGACGCAGGGATTGTGCGAATCGGTGAGCGACGAAGAGATCTTCGAGGCCAAACGCGCTCTCGCCTTGGAGGGCATCGGCTGCGAGCCCGCGTCTGCGGCCACCATCGCGGGAATTCGCAGGCTCTGTGCCGCCGGACGCATCCCGCCGCGCGCCGACGTGGTGGCGGTGCTGACCGGACACCAGCTCAAGGATCCGGACTATGTGGCCCGCCACGCGGCCGAGATCGAGTCCGGGCGACGACTACAGGTTGAGCCTACAGCGGACGCGCTTTGCGGCGTGGTGGAGCGCATCTTGAAAGCGTCGCCTTGAGGCTGCCACGGCGCCCGGGGGCCGATGCTATTGCTTCAGCGTCACCAGCGCCACCGCGAAGCCGCCGAGGCTGACGGAGTCGCTCTCGAGCGTTGCCGAGGCCGGCGGATGCTCACCCGTGCCCTGGTCGACGAATTCCTCGGTCGCGCCCGCGCCGCCAGGAACGGTCACATTCAACGGGCGGTCGCGCTCGTTCACCAGCAGCAGCGTCCGCTTCCCGTCGCGCGTCAGAAAGCCCTGGGCGTAAAGTGACCCGCCCGCCTCGGTATGCACCAGCTTGTCTCCCGGACCGAAATGATCGCGCAGCAGCTTGAGCGTCCAGAAGCGGGCGTTCGGTTGGCCGGTGTTCCAGTTCACCATGGAGACGCTCGGGAACTGCGAGGGATAACCGACCAGCTGCGACTCGCCAACCACCTCCACTCCAAGCTGCGCCAGTTCAGCATAAAGGTATGCGTACATCGCGGAGCAGAGATTCCAATACGAGTCCGGGATCGGACCGCGCGGCGTGGCGTTGTCGTTGGGCAGAATCGCGCCCAGCTCGTCGATATCGGTCGCTGTGGCCGGCGAGAGGCGCGCGCGGATGGATTGGATGTAGCGCGCGAGATCGACAAATCGGCTGGCCTGATCGAAGAACGTGTAGGGCCATGCTTCCGCCGGCTCATCGTTTGCCGGACTCGCGTAGAAGTGGTACGAGATCATGTCGAGGGGCGCGCCCGGACGGTGATGGCGGGGATCGAGAAAATACTCGAAGAACTGCGGGCTGAGGCCGGGCGAAGCCAGCGCGAGCCCGGTGAACTTGATGCCGGGATCGGCACCGTGAATCGACGCCGTGATGGCGTCATAGAGAGCGGTGTAGAATTCCGGAGTCATGTTGTGCTCGAAATCGACCTCGTTCAGCACCTCCCAATCGTCGATCTTGTAGTGGTGCGAGGAGGAATGGAACTGCCCGGCCTCGTCCGTGAATCCGCCCTGCGTGTACCAGCTCACCAGGCGCCCGTAATAGTCCGCCACTTCTTTCATGCTGGGATCGCGCAGCTCCGTGCCTTGCTCGTAATCCCAGTTCACCTGGCTCGGATCGGCGGGATATGAAATCGGCTTGGGCGTCTTGAACATCCACTGCGGAATGGTGCTGAAGTTGACGATCACCGAATGCCCGCGCGTAGCCCGCATCAAGTCGTCCATCATGGGATCGATGAGCGAGAAGTCCCATGACGTCTTGCCCCGGTCCGGCGGTTCGAGCTCGGCAACCGCGAGCCTGGGATAGGGGAGCCAGGGAACGTAGCGGACATGGTCCGCGCCCAGCGAGTGCAATGAGTCGAAAACGCGATCGTGAATCGCACTGCCGCGTTCGAGCGGCGGATTGACGACCACCTGGAGCGTCGGCGTCGACTTCGAGACGGTGGTTACCTGGTCCCAATTCACCTTCACCTGGACCGGCTCGGCCGCGGGAGGCGAGGCGAACAGGGGCGACGGCGTTCGGGCTGCCGACACAGCGATGCAAATCGCGGCTAGCGCCCCGATCGACAAGCCTGCGCGCGCGCATTGAGTCATCAGCGTCCTCCGTCCGCCAGCAATCCATCGCGATTTGAGAACAGCGTGCGCGCCAAGATTGTCACAACCGGAATGATTCGGCAAGGGCGCCCGGCCGGATCGAGCGTTGCCGGAGCTTGACTCGTCGCAAGCGGCGGCTGAAGCACGTGACGAATCGCAGTTCGCTCCGGTATGCACGTTTCCCTGCCGTGATCTGTGCTTTTCGCTCTTCCACCTGTTTTCAATGACTTACGGACGTCTTTTCACTA